>JAYTNA010000674.1:0-5178 GCA_043748865.1 Saprospiraceae bacterium | reverse complement strand
TGACTGCCACTAACCTGTCGAAACCGAAAGCAATACCGCCATGAGGCGGTGCGCCATACTCGAAAGCACCGAGCAAGAAACCGAATTTGGATTCCGCTTCTTCTGTCGTCATGCCGAGCAGTTGGAAATTTTTTGATTGTAAATCGCGATTGTGAATACGTATGGAACCGCCGCCAATTTCTACACCGTTTAAAACCAAATCATAAGCATCGGCGCGTAAAGATTTCATCGTTTCGTGGTCGCCGTTGAGCATACGCGGAATATCTTTCTGTTTTGGCGATGTGAACGGGTGGTGCATGGCATAAAAACGTTGTGTTTCTTCATCCCATTCGAGCAAAGGAAAGTCAACTACCCACAACGGTTTGAAATTAAGCGGATCGCGCAAACCCAAACGTGTGCCGAGTTCGAGGCGCAATTCGGAGAGTTGTTTGCGCGCTTTATCCGTTTCTCCACTTACAATAAATAAAACATCGCCTTTTTCCGCACCGAATTTTTCTCCCCACGTGCGCAAAATATCATCGCTAAAAAATTTTGAGACAGTTGTTTTTATCGAACCATCCTCTTCAAATTTTACATAAACTAAACCTTTTGCACCAACTTGCGGACGTTTTATCCATTCCGTCAATTCATTAAAATTTTTGTTCGTGTAGGTGGCTGAAATACCTTTTGCGCAAACACCGACAACCAATTCAGCTGTATCGAAAACAGAAAACCCATTATTTTTTGCAACATCATTGAGTTCAACAAAGTGCATATCGAAACGAATATCTGGTTTGTCAGAGCCGTATTTTTCTGCCGCTTCGTCGTAAGTCATGCGCGGAAAATTCGGCAGCGTAATATCTAAAGCGTGTTTAAAAATATGCTTTGTCAAACCTTCAAACGTGTTCAGAATATCTTCTTGCGTCACGAAGGACATTTCGCAATCTATTTGTGTAAATTCCGGTTGACGGTCTGCGCGTAAATCTTCGTCTCGAAAACATTTCACAATTTGGAAATATTTATCAAAACCGGACACCATTAATAATTGCTTAAATGTTTGCGGGCTTTGTGGCAATGCGTAAAATTGTCCGGCGTTCATTCTACTCGGTACTACAAAATCACGCGCACCTTCCGGTGTGGATTTTATCAAGTTCGGCGTTTCCACCTCAATAAAATCGTGACTACCCAAATATTTGCGTACTTCTATCGCTACTTTCGAGCGAAAGAAAAGATTTTTTTGAACCGCATGACGACGCAAATCTAAGAAACGATATTTCATACGCAAATCATCACCACCATCCGTATCATCTTTCACAGTGAACGGCGGTACTTTTGATACGTTCAAAATATCCAATTTATCGCAAACAATTTCTATTTCACCGGTCGCGCGATTCGGGTTTTTTGATGTGCGTTCACGCACGAGTCCATGCACCGTGACGACATATTCGCGTCCGAGACTTTCAGCTTCTTTATTTAATGCAGCGTTGTTGTCTTCAAAAACAATTTGCGTTACACCATAACGGTCGCGCAAATCCACAAAAGTCATTGGACCAAATGCGCGAATGGCATCCACCCAACCACTTAGAGTTACTTTTTTTTCTACGTCAATCAAGCGCAATGCGCCGCAGTTATGAGAACGAAACATATTTTTTAATGGTTAATTGTTAATGCTCAATGGTCAATATTAAATTTTGTTGATTTAATGATGCTTGTCACTAGTTTAATGATTTCAACTGCATCGTTATTAACGCTTTGAAATTGTTCAGCAGTTAGGTAACCTGTTTCTGCAAGCAATTCAAGCCAATAAATAGTTTCGCTGATTTCTTTTTGAGCAATAGACATTTTATGCTTAAAATCAAGTTTACTTTCTGCGTGTTCAGCTTCACGAACTAAAGCACCGACAGAAGTTCCACTTCTCAAAAGTTGCTTAGAAAGCACAAACTCTTTTTTTGTTTCACAGAGGTGTTTATAAAGTTTTACGATTCTGACAGCAAACTCAAAGCTTTTAATTTTAATAAAGTTCTCGGTCATTTTGTATGTTGATTTAGGATAAATTAACCATTAACCGGAATATTACAATATTACACCCGAAATTTTGAAAATGTTGATTTAGGATGAATTAACCATTAACCATTAACCATTATTTTCAGTCTTCTTCTTCCGTAATAATATTCAACGCTTGCAAAGCTTTTTCGGATGCCATTTGTTCCGCCGATTTTTTATTGAAATCATCGGCAGTAGCTATTTTTACGCCATCAAGCAGTACAGCAACTTTAAATTTGTCGCGTTTTTCAAATTTATATTTAGCAATCACTTTGTAACTTACCAGTTTGCCATTCTTTTGGCTCCATTCCAAAAACTGACTTTTGTAATTGTCGTCGTAAGTTTCGAGTTCGTGAATATCGAGATGTTTACGCAAAATTTCGTTAATCACATATTGGCGCGTCCCCGCATATCCTCTGTCTAAATAAACAGCGCCGATGAGTGCTTCAACGGCATTTCCTAACATGGAACGACTCAAACGCATATTATTAAACTCCTGCAAAATAACGTCTAAACCCATTTTATCGCCAATCTTGTTCAAAGAATTGCGTTTTACAATTTTTGAACGCATTTTTGTTAAAAAGCCTTCATCTGTTGTCGGATATTTATTGAATAAATATTCGGCGACAATTGTACCGAGTACGGCATCGCCGAGATATTCCAACCGTTCGTTATTTTGTTGAATACCTGTAACAGGTTTATTCTCGCCGACAGTAGGATTCGAAGTCGAGGATTTATGATAAAATGCTAATTTATACAAGTGCAGGCGTGCGGGTGTAAATCCGAGAATAGCGGTAAGACGACGGGATAAAGCTTTATCTTCCGAAAGCGTGTTATTATAAAATTGCCGAATAAAATCTACAATCATAGATTAGGGAACAGAAATTCAGTGTAGTTTATTTTAAAAAGAATAAAACACGAATTGAGTTGTCATTATTTTTATAAAAAAAATCGGCAAAAATATTTTTTTATTTCCAAAAAAAAATTGAAAATATTTTTCTAAAAAAAAATTTAATTTTTTAGAAAATTATTTTATTTTTTTCAAAAAGTTTTTTCAAAAAAGAAAAATATTTTTTTGAATCCGAATATTTTGATGGTTGATGGTTGATGGGTAATTTAATAAACAAACCATCAATCATCAACCATCAACTGAAATTACATTCTCTTAAACACCACCGCTGTATTATGCCCGCCGAAACCAAAGCCGTTACTCAATACGACATTTGTACGGCGTTGTTGCGCTTCATTGAAAGTTAAATTCAACCGTGCATCAATATCCGGATCGTCTGTAAAGTGATTAATAGTCGGTGGAATAAAATCGTGTTGCATACCGAGAATAGCTGCAACCGCTTCAATTGCACCCGCTGCACCGAGCAAATGGCCTGTCATTGATTTTGTTGAACTGATGTTCATTTTATAAACAGCATCTCCAAAATAACCTTTCAGTGCTTTTATTTCCGCAATATCTCCGAGTGGTGTTGAAGTACCGTGTGTATTGACATAATCCACATCACCCGCATTTAATTTCGCATCTTTCAATGCCGATTTTATACAAGAAATAACGCCGATACCTTCCGGATGCGGAGCCGTCATGTGATAAGCATCGCAACTCATGCCGCCGCCAACAATTTCGCACAAAATAGTAGCACCGCGTTTTTTCGCGTGTTGATATTCTTCTAATACTAAAGCACCGGCACCTTCACCAAGTACAAAACCGTCTCGATCTTTATCGTAAGGTCGCGATGCCGTTTCCGGCGAATCGTTGCGCGTACTCATTGCGTGCATCGCCGTAAATCCGCCGATACCTGTAGCACATACGACCGCTTCCGAACCGCCCGACACAATAATATCAGCCTTACCAAGTCGAATATAATCCATCGCATTAATGATGGCATGATTAGATGTAGCACAAGCAGAAACAGTCCCGTAATTCACGCCCATAAAACCATATTTGATGGCGATAAGTCCTGCCGCAATATTTGAAATCATTTTCGGAATTAGAAACGGACTATAACGCGGTGTACCGTTGCCCAGCGCGTGTGCCGAAATTTCTTGTTCCATCGTCAATAAACCGCCGACACCCGAACCGAAGATAACACCACATCTATCCGGTTTAATTTTCGAAAAATCTAACCCGGTCATTTTAAGTGCTTCCTGTGCAACGACCAAGGCGAATTGCGTGTATAAATCGAGACGGCGTACTTCTTTTTTATCTATAGCAATTTCAGGTGCGAAGTTTTTTACTTCACAAGCAAATCTCGTTTTAAATAGCGTTGCATCGAACTGACGTATCAGTGCGGCACCGCTCAAACCTTTTTGTAAATTGACTAAATACTCTTGCACATTATTACCGATAGCCGTGATGGCTCCAATTCCTGTGACGACAACTCTTTTCATAGATAGATGCCTTTTTAAGTCGCAAAATTAGATATTTTTTGTGATTGTGTGTATCCTTAATGAAAGAAACTTTTGTGTTTGTGTGTTTTATGGTTTTAAACACTGATTTCGCAAAAAATCATTAGGAAGAATTTTTCAAAAGTTTCGAAAACTCTCTGCTCAAAATTGAATTACTCTGTCATTTGTAATATAAGTGCTTATTAAAAATAACTAGATAATAAATCTTGCCGACTTTGGCGCGTAATTTCAACATCTAAAGGAGAGCTTTTTGCAACAATAAAAAAAATCGCACAAGAAAATTATTCTTGTGCGATTTTTTTTATTGTTGTCGCCTAAAACCCGTTTATTCTTATCCAATTCATTAAATTTGTCCCGAAAAAAATATTGAATAATATTTCCAATGAAAAAACTTTTCTTACTCGACGGTCACGCATTGGTGTACCGCGCACATTATGCTTTTATGACACGCCCTTTGTTGAACTCAAAAGGTTGGAACGTATCTTGTGTTTCCGGTTTTACACGCGTTTTACTCGACGTAATTAAAAATCAAAAACCGACGCATATTGCGGTGTCATTTGATTTGCCGGGTCCGACGTTTCGGCACGTAAAATTTGAGCAGTACAAAGCGCAACGCGAAAAACAACCCGAAGATATTTCATTTGGTTTGCCGTACATCGTGCAAATACTTGAAGGCATGAACATTCCTGTGTTGACCAAAGAAGGTTTTGAAGCGGATGATGTCATCGGAACGATTGCAAA
>JAYTNA010000673.1:0-1535 GCA_043748865.1 Saprospiraceae bacterium | reverse complement strand
TTATTCATCATTCATCATTCATCATTCATCATTCATCATTCATCATTATCTAAATAATTCCATGAAAAGTAACGTAATGACGCACAGTGTAACGCATTTTATGGCGTTGGAAAGTGAATATGGCGCACATAATTATCATCCGCTACCGGTTGTTTTGGAACGCGGTAAAGGTGTTTATGTCTGGGATGTTCAAGGAAAAAAATATTACGATTACCTTTCCGCATATTCTGCAGTTAATCAAGGGCATTGTCATCCCGCCATTATTAATGCACTTGTTGAACAAGCGCAAACGTTGACGCTGACTTCTCGGGCGTTTTACAACGATAAATTGGGCGCGTACGAAAAATTTATCACCAAACTATTCGGTTACGATAAAGTTCTCCCTATGAACACCGGCGTTGAAGCAGTTGAAACTGCTTTCAAATTGGCGCGTAAATGGGGCTATGAAAAGAAAAAAATTAAAGACACCGCGAAAATAATTGTCGTTGAAGGAAATTTTCACGGCAGAACGATGACGGCGATTTCGGCATCAAACGATCCGTCGAGTTATAATAATTTCGGTCCATTTGTGCCTGGAATTATTCGAGTACCTTATAATGATGTTCAAGCTTTAGAAACAGCTTTACAAGACGAAACAGTTTGCGGTTTTCTTTTTGAACCGATTCAAGGTGAAGCCGGCGTTGTTGTGCCGGATGCACATTATTTGCCGCAAGCATTTCAACTCTGCAAAAATAAAAATGTACTTTTCATTGCCGACGAAGTTCAAACCGGTATTGCGCGCACCGGAAAAATGTTGTGTTGCGATAATTTTGGCGTGCGTCCGGATATCCTCATTCTCGGCAAAGCGTTATCCGGTGGTGTCTATCCGGTATCTTGTGTTTTAGCCGACGATGCGATTATGTTGTGTATTAAACCCGGTCAACATGGTTCAACTTACGGCGGTAATCCGTTGGCTTGTGCTGTTGCGACTGCTGCATTGCAAGTAGTGATTGACGAGGATTTAGCCGGTAATGCCATGCACATGGGACAAATTTTTCGTCATCGCATGAATGAAGTGAAAAATAATTTTCCGGATTTGATAACTACCGTTCGCGGTATGGGTTTATTGAATGCTGTTGTTATAAATGACACTGAACAAAGCGACACCGCTTGGCAAATTTGTTTGAAACTCATGGAAAATGGTATTTTGGCAAAACCGACGCACGGCAATATCATTCGCTTCGCACCACCGTTGGTGATTACAGAAACGCAAATGCACGAAAGTTGTGATCAAATTGAAAAAACTTTTGCTCGATTTGATAAAAGATAAGAAACGCTTTAAAAAAAACGAAATGATGAAACCAATTTTTTTATTACTTTGTGTGATTTTAGTGAGTTGTAAAAGTACAAGTACGGATACAACCGATGAAACAAAAAAAATAAACACCACTTTAGATGCGTGGCACACCGCCGCCGCACGCGCCGATTTCAATAATTATTTTCAATATTTTTCTGAAGATGCCGTCTTTATCGGAACAGATGCGACAGAAAATTGG
>JAYTNA010000672.1:0-4477 GCA_043748865.1 Saprospiraceae bacterium | reverse complement strand
TTTAGGTGCTTCTTTAACCGTGAGCGTTGTATCGAATATACAGTTATTGGCGTCGTTTATTTTTATCGTGTGCGTGCCGACACCCGCAACGCGATTTGTAGAGATGCAATGCGTTGCGTCTTTACAGGGTGGATCTATATTTTTTCCGTCCAAAAATAAATTGTAGGGCGACGTACCGCCGGCAATTGTATCTAAACGAATAGAACCATCTGTTTGTCCGTAACAATTTGGTGATTGTGCGACAACTGAAATGCGTATCGGCGAAGGTTGCGCGACGAAAACGGAATCGATGATGGTGCAATTATTCGCGTCGGAGGCGGAAAGTTTGTACCATCCGGATTTTAAATTCCTTAAGGTATCATTCGTAAAACCGTTTGTCCATCTATATTTATATGCGGGTGTGCCGCCTTGAATGTTTTTCAGATAAACCGCGCCGTCATTATTATTGTAGCAAGTTGCCGGTTTTAGTTGCGCTAAATTGGTGCGGAGAGTTGAAGGTGTTAATTGCGTTTTTGTAATTACTGTACTGTCGCAACCGTTGAGTTTTTTTAAATTTTGTTGCAGTGTGCCGGTATCACGCGCATTACAGGATATTTTATTGATAAGCACGGTATCGCGTTGCAAAACATTTAGCGTGAGCGTAATCGTGCTATCGCAACCTTGCGTGTTTTTAAATACTTTTGAATAAACACCTTTTATTTTAAACCATTGCACACCGAGTTGCGCACTGTCGCCGTCACAAAGTGTGGCGTTGCGCAATTGTAAATCTATTTTTCCGAGTTGAATATGCGTCGTAAGTGTTTTATTACACCCGCCGATTTGCGAAATCGTTAATATAAAAATGCCGGTATCTCGCACATTGCACGACACAGAATCTTTTATAACACTGCCGCTCGCGCCCAAACTTATATTAATCATCACCGTTGAATCGCAACCGGATTTTGATTTCAGATTTAAAGTTCTTGTGCCAACTTGTGTCGCGTCGCAAGTGAAAGTATCAATTTTTGTAACAATTTTATTGGTCACAAATAAATTCAGTACCACCGTACTATCGCAACCGAGCAGCGTCTTATAAATTTTTTGATAGGTGTCCGCTGTTTTTACCCAGGCGTCATTAAAGAAAATACTGTCGCCTGAACAAATAGTTTGAGAAGATAAATTTATCGGAATTGCCGCAAAACTTACTTGTGTCATAATTACTTTCTCGCAATCGCTGCCGACACTGATGCGTTTGACACTTATACCGGTATCTTGAACGTTACACGAACTCGATTTCAGAAAAACAGTATCCGTTTTCGTAAAAATATTGGTTGTAACGACCAACGAATCGCAACCGCCGCTATTTTTCAATAATTTTTTCAGCGTACCGGCTTTTGACGAATCGCACGTTAGTCCGTTAATGTAAGTCGTATCTTTTTTATTGACGCGCAGATTCATCGTCACCATGCTGTCGCAACCGGTGACGGAAATTGTTTTCAAGGTGTAAACATTCGTCGTTTTAATCCAAGCATTATTAAATAAAATACTGTCGCCGTTGCAAATTGTTTTATCGAAATTAGTTTGCGCCGTTTGCGCGAAAGTCAAAGTTATTCCGACGACCGAGTCGCAACCCGCAACATTCGTGTATTTTTTTACGGAAATACCCGCTTTTGCTATATCGCAAGTGGTGCCGGTGATTTTAAAAGTATCTAAAGGAATCAATGTAGTTGTTGAAACAATTGTGCTGTCGCAACCCAAACTGTTTTTAAAAACTTGTTGCATTGTGCCAATTTTATTCGGATTACAAGTCGCGAAGTTTTTTTGAACGGTATCTGTTTTATTCACCGTTAAATTCATCACGGCAATACTATCGCAACCGTTGATAGCAATTGTTTTTAAAGAATAGGTATTAGCGGTTTTAACCCATGAATTATTAAACAGAACACTGTCGCCGTTGCAAATCGTTTTACTGAAACTTGTTTGCGGGATTTTTGTAAAAGTAAACGTTGTCGCCACAGTCGAATCGCAGCCGGCAAGATTGGTATACTTTTTAAAAATAATCCCGGTTTTTGTTGAGTCACACGTTGAAACCGTCAGTTTTAGCGTATCGGGTGAGATTAAATTCGTCGTAGAAATAATTGTACTATCGCAACCAAACCTATTTTTTAAAATTTGTTTTGATGCGCCGACTCTATTTGCATCACAAGTCGTCAAAGTATTTTGAATTAAATCCGGATTATTCACTGCTAAATTCATAATGACGATACTATCACAACCACTTGCGATAATTGTTTTGAGGGTATAAGTATTCGTCGTTTTTACCCAAAGATTATTAAAAAAAATGCTGTCGCCTTTGCAAATACTTTTATCAAAATTAGTTTGTGCCGATTTTGAATACGTGAGCGTTGTTGCTACAATCGAATCACAACCGGCTATACTTTTATATTTTTGAACAGACACACCGGCTTTTGCCGCGTCGCAAGTAGTTCCGGTAATTTTAAAAGTATCTAAAGGCGTTAAACTTGTCGTCGTTATTATGGTGCTGTCACAACCGAATTTATTTCTAAAAACTTGTCGAGTTGTGCCGATTTTTTGTATATTACAAGAGGTAAAGTTTTTTTGAATCGTGTCCGGTTTATTAACCTTTAAATATAATGTAATGATACTATCACAACCATTTACCGCAATTGTTTTCTCTGCGTAAGTAGATAATCCGAATTGAGAAGTATCCGTGCCTTTTAGCCAACGGTTGTTAAAAAAAACACTGTCTCCTTTACAAATTGACTTTGTTAAATTTGTTTCCGAAAATTTGGCATACTTGAGTATCGTTGACACCACCGAATCGCATCCGCTGCTACCGGTATATTTTTTCACGAAAGTACCGGCAGAGGGTAAATCGCAAGTACTTCCCGAAATTTTAAAAGTATCTAAAGGAACGAAAGTTGTTGTCGTTATTATGATACTGTCGCAACCAAAAACGTTTTTAAAAATTTCTTGACTCGTGCCGGCTTTATTCGAATTGCAAGTTGTTGCAGTTTTCAAAATTTTATTCACCGCATTTAACGATAAATTTAAAGTAATGGTACTGTCGCAACTATTTACGTTCAGTGTTTTGAAAGTATAAATACCCGGTAAGCTCAAATATTTATTCTGAAAGAAAAGACTATCGCCGGCACAAATACTTTTATTAATCATTGATGTTGTTGCCGGTGTTAAGCGCACATTCATCACAATAACGGAATCGCAGTTTTTTGAATTTTTAATCGTCGTGTATTTCACACCTACTTCCGAAGCGTTACAGGTTGTCAAAAAGAAAAAAGTAGAATCGGTTTTGTTGACCGATAAATTAACGTTCACGATACTATCGCAACCGTAAATGTTCGTGAGCGTATCGCTATAACTGCCCGATTGTTTATACCAAATCGTTTTTATCCGGAAACTATCGCCTTTACAAATATTTTGATTGAAATTGGAAACAGATTTTTTCGCCAAAGTTAAAGTAAAAGAATCGGCGCGGATATTACAAGTCGGTGTTATCGGCGCATCGGCAGCAAATTTTATGACGACGGAACCTTTCGTAAAATCTGCAAACGAAGGAGAATAAGTTGTTGTCGTCGCCTGTATGTCGCCAAACTGTCCCGTTCCGTTGGTTGTCCACGTTGCAGAAGTTGCATTCGTATATTTTCCATGCAAAATGACGATAGAATTTTCGCAAATGCTTAAATCATTACCGGCAAAAACCGTCATCGGTGTTAAACACGTACAATCTTTGACGTTGATGACTATACTCGGCGCATTTTCGCAACCGTAAGAGTCTTTTACTTTGTGCGAAATTGTATTCGGTTTTTGCGGATCTAAAGAAGCAAATTGCGGATAAAAATAATCGCCTTGAACGCAAATACCGCATGTGCCGAAATAAGTACCGCCGACATCGGGATAGCCGCTAAGTTTTATCGGAGCGGCTGACACACAAATAGAATCCGGAATCGGATTAATTGTCACTTTCGGTAACGGATGAACGACTAAACTTCTCTTCGCCATATTGACGCAACCATTAATATCTGTTGCCGTACAGATAATATCGTAACCAAGCGCAGGTAAAAAAACCGTATAAAGTTTTACTGTATCGCCTGTCGGACTGCTAAAAGCACTCGAAGCAATAGAAGGCTGAGATGACCAAGTGTAAGATTTCGCGCCCGAACCGATTATCGTCACCACGACTTCGTTACAAACAATTGAATCCGGCGATAAAGTTATTTTTACGTTCGGTTTCGGCAAAGTGTGTATCGTAAAATTTTGTGTTTGAATTATATTGTTTGCATCTGTCACCGTTAAAATATAATCGGTTGTGGTATCTTGTGTAAGAAATGTACTTTGAACATTACCGGCTACGGCAGAACCAAATTTTGTTGCCCATGAGTATATGTACGGTGGTTTACCGCCAACAATATCAGCTTTTATTTGCGTCGGAACATTCGGACAAACGATTGTGTCACCG
>JAYTNA010000671.1:0-5655 GCA_043748865.1 Saprospiraceae bacterium | reverse complement strand
GAAATCATTAATCATTTTAGTTTAGGTGAGAAGAAAGGGAGTATTCGCCTGCTTGGTTTTTTAAACACCGCCAATATGGGCAGTTATGAAGAAGCATTGCGACAAAAAAGTTATCTGCCGGATGTAATAAGTACGCGACAAATCGGGCGCACTAAATACGGCTTAGGACTTTCTGCCGATATGAAATACAATGATTGGATAGGTATGTTCGGAAGATTGAGTTGGAACGATGGTAACAACGAAACATGGGCATTTACGGAAATTGATCAATCCGTCAGTGCAGGACTTTCATTCGACGGAAAAAAATGGCATCGTGAACACGACGACGTCGGTATCGCACTTGTCGGTTCGGGTTTATCGGATATTCACAAAAAATATATTGCAGCCGGCGGAAAAGGTTTTGTACTCGGCGATGGAAAATTGAATTATGGAATAGAAACACTCGCAGAAGTTTTTTATACACTTAACGTTTGGCAAGAAAAATTAAAACTTACAGGCGTATATCAATTCATTGTCAACCCCGGTTACAATCAAGATCGCGGACCGGTTTCTGTTTTTAGTTTGCGGTTGCATTTAGGGTTGTAAGTAATTAACAATGAATAATGAACAATGAACAATATTGCTATAAATTGATTGTAAACTATTTGTACAAAATAAAACCGGCGTTTATTTTCAATCAACTACTCAAGAAATAAAATTATACCAAAATTAAAATACATTTTCAAAATTTAAAATTTGGGAATAGTCATAGAATTTATTTAATTTTGCGCCTCAATTTCAGCAAATGGGAAATGGTACACTTTAAACCCAATTAATAATTAACAATTAACAATTAACAATTAATAATTAGCAAGAATGCTTACTGTAAATAATGTTGCGATTCAATTCGGCAAACGCGTACTTTTCGATGAAGTAAATTTAAAATTTACTAAAGGTAATTGTTATGGTGTGATTGGTGCGAACGGTGCCGGTAAATCTACGTTTTTAAAAGTAATTTCCGGCGAATTAGAACCGAATCGAGGTGAAGTCTCTATTACCCCCGGTGAGCGTATGGCGGTTTTATCGCAAAATCATTTTGCGTTCGATGAGTTTCCGGTTTTAGATACCGTTATAATGGGTTACAAGAAATTGTATGACATTATGAAAGAGAAAGACGCAATTTATGCCAAACCCGATGCAACGGACGAAGATAATTTACGCGCCGGTGAATTGGAAGGCGATTTTGCAGAAATGAACGGCTACATGGCAGAAAGTGATGCCGCAGAATTGTTGAGCAATTTGGGTGTAGCGGAAGCATTGCACTATAATTTAGTAAAAGATATTAGTCCGCAGGATAGAATTAAAGTTTTGTTGGCACAAGCTTTATTCGGCAATCCGGATATTTTATTGATGGATGAGCCGACGAATGATTTAGATGCGGAAACAACGGAATGGTTGTGCAATTTTTTAGCGGATTACGAAAACATTGTAATAGTTGTTTCGCACGATCGCCACTTTTTAGATATGGTGTGTACGCACGTCGTGGATGTGGATTTTGGAAAAATTCGTTTGTTTACCGGAAATTATACTTTTTGGTATGAGACAAGTCAGTTAGTTTCGCGTCAAATGGCGGATAAAAATAAAAAAGTAGAGCAAAAACGCGCCGAGATGATGGAATTTATTGCGCGTTTTTCTGCCAACGCTTCTAAATCGAAACAAGCAACGAGTCGGAAAAAAGCATTGGAAAAATTGGACTTGACCGAAATGCGTCCGTCTTCGCGGCGTTATCCATTTATTAATTTTAAACCGGAACGCGATCCGGGTGATGTGATATTTGAATGTGTGAATTTATCGAAAAAAAATGTGGAAGGTGGTTATTATTTTAAAAACCTTAGCTTTCGCATGAATAAAAATGAAAAAATCGCGCTCATCAGTAAAGTCGGTGGTGTTGTAACGGCGTTTATGAATGTTATTTCAGGTGACGATAAAGATTTTGAAGGTACTTTTCAATACGGGCAAACGATATCTCAGCAGTATTTGCCGAATGATAATACAGTATTTTTCAAAGGCGAAAAAGATATTACTTTGGTGGATTGGTTGCGCGATTATTCGAAAGAAAAAGACGAATCTTTCATTCGCGGATTTCTCGGACGTATGTTATTCAGCGGAGAAGAAGTTTTTAAACAAGCCGGTGTATTGTCCGGTGGCGAAAAAGTGCGCTGCATGATGTCGAAAACGATGTTGGCGAATCCCAATTTTTTAATCATGGATGAGCCGACGAATCATTTGGATTTGGAAAGTATCACGGCACTCAACAACGGTATGCGCGATTTTCCGGGCAATATGATTTTTACGAGCCATGATTTTCAAATTCTTGATACAGTTGCCAATCGTATCATAGAAGTTACACCGAAAGGTGTGATTGATCAATTAATGACTTACGGCGAATATATTCACAGCGATCGCATAAAAGCATTGAGACATGAAATGTATGGAGATATGGTTTTTGCGTAAATGTTTCTAAATATTCTTCCAAACAAATTCTTTTGCAAAAAAAATAGAATGATTTCTCGCAAAGACGCTAAGTCGCTAAGGTTTTTATTTTTTTTGGCGACCTTGCGACTTTGCGAGAAATTATTCTACAAAAGAACTTTTTTGGAAGATTTTTAAGTAAAAAACAATGAATAAAGTACAATAAAAAAAACATTGTTCATTGTTCGTTATTCATTATTCATTATTATCGCTTCCGTTTTTTTTATCGTAAACACCAGTTTATCTCCACTCGCTTCCGCAATAATCCGATCACCTTTTTGATATTTTCCCGCCAAAATTTCTTTCGATAACGGATTAATCAATGCGCGTTGCAGCAAACGACGCAACGGACGTGCACCGAATTGCGGTTCGTAACCTTCACGCGCCAACAAATCGAAAGCGGCATCAGTCGGATAAACGAACAGATCTTGTTTTTTCAGCATTTCGTTCACGTCGCGCATCATCAAATTTAAAATTGCTTTGACATCGGCGCGACTCAACGGATGGAAAACAATCGTTTCGTCAATGCGATTCAGAAATTCGGGACGGAGATTTTCTTTCAACACAGCCATCACATCTTTTTTCGTCTCTTCAATTATCTCTTGACGCTGTTTTTCATTGACATTATCCATCCCTTCAAAATTTTCAATAATTTTTTCGGCTCCCAAGTTCGAAGTCATGATGACAATTGTGTTTTTGAAATTTGCAACGCGCCCTTTATTGTCCGTCAATCGTCCGTCGTCTAAAACTTGCAACAAAATATTGTACACATCCGGATGCGCTTTTTCAATTTCATCAAGCAGTATAATTTGATACGGACGACGACGTACAGCTTCCGTCAATTGCCCACCTTCATCGTAACCGACATAACCGGGAGGTGCACCAACTAAACGCGACACCGCGTGTTTTTCTTGATACTCCGACATATCAATGCGTGTAAGCGCAGTTGCATCGTCGAATAAAACCTCTGCGAGTGCTTTTGCCAACTCAGTTTTTCCCACACCCGTCGGGCCCAAAAATATAAACGAACCAATCGGACGTTTTTCATCTTGCATGCCCGCACGTGAACGACGTATTGCATCGCTCACCGCTTCAACTGCTTCGTGTTGACCGATTACGCGCTTACCGAGTTCATCTTCAAACCGCAAAAGTTTATCGCGTTCCGATTGCATCATTTTCGATACCGGAATACCAGTCCAACGCGCCACAACTTCGGCAATATCATCGGCAGTAACTTCTTCCTTCGTCATTCGATTTTCCGGCGAAAGTTGTTTGAGTTTATCTTCTGCTTCGTGCAGTTTTTGCTCTTCTTCTTTCAATTCGCCGTAACGAATTCGCGCAACGAGTTCGTAATTACTTTCGCGTTCCGCTTTTTGTGCTTTGAGTTCGAGTTCTTCTATTTTGAGTTTTTGTAATTGAATGGCATCAACAATACCGCGTTCATTTTGCCATTTCGCTTTTATACCGTTGAGTTTTTCTTGCGTGTTCGCAATTTGTTCACTCAGTATTTTTAATTTGCGTTCATCTTTTTCGCGTTTAATTGCTTCGCGTTCAATCTCTAATTGGCGCAATTTCCTGTCAAGTTCATCAATTTCTTCCGGCACCGAATCTAATTCCAAACGCAAACGCGCACCGGCTTCGTCAATCAAATCAATTGCTTTGTCCGGCAATTGACGATCGGGAATATATCTGTGCGACAATTCGGCAGCAGAAACGAGTGCTTCATCCAAAATTTTTATTTTATGATAATTTTCGTAACGCTCTTTTAAGCCCCGCAAAATAGAAATCGTATCTTCCACACTCGGTTCGTCCACAAAAACCGGTTGAAAACGGCGCACGAGTGCTTTATCTTTTTCAAAATATTTTTGATATTCGTCGAGCGTAGTGGCTCCAATCGTGCGCAATTCACCGCGACTCAGCGCGGGTTTTAAAATATTTGCCGCATCCATCGCACCTTGTCCGCCGCCGGCACCGATGAGCGTGTGAATTTCATCAATAAATAAAATAATTTCGCCTTCCGATTTTTCAACTTCATTGATCACCGCTTTCAACCGTTCTTCAAACTCGCCTTTATATTTTGCACCGGCGATGAGTGCCGCCATATCTAAAGAAAATATTTTTTTTGTTTTCAATCCTTCCGGCACATCGCCGCGCATGATGCGGTGCGCAAGTCCTTCAACGATTGCCGTTTTTCCGACACCGGCTTCACCGATGATAATCGGATTATTTTTTTGTCGGCGACTAAGTATGTGCAACACGCGCCGAATTTCATCGTCGCGCCCAATCACCGGATCAAGTTTGCCGTTTTCTGCACGCGCATTCAAGTTAATAGCATATTTTTCGAGCGCGTTGTATTGATTTTCACTGCTTTGGTCGGTAACTTTTTTGCCTTTACGCATTTCGGTGATTCCTTTTTTCAAAACATCTTCCGTCACGCCGCTTTCGCGCAAAAATCTGCCGGTTTTATCGTTACCCGCCGCTATTGCCACTAAAATTAATTCAACCGGAATAAACTCATCGCCAAACTCTTTTGAAATTTGACGCGCTTTTGCCAATGCTTTATTTGCATCGGACGAAAGATATTGCTTGTCCACATCGCCGGACATTTTCGGATACGTGGCGATAATTTTATCTGCTTCCGCTTCAACTATATTCGGATTCGTACCGGATTTTTTCAATAAAAACGCGGCAACGCTGTCATCTTCATTCAAAACGCCTTTCAACAAATGCGCAGTATCCACCATTTGCTGACCACTGTCGCCGGCAAGTTGTTGTGCGCGAACAATACTTTCTTGTGCTTTGGTCGTGAAATTTTCGTAAGTCATAACGATTTTAGTAGAAGGATAAAGGTAAAAGGTAGAAGGATAAAGGTATAAAGTAGAAAGATTAATTACGATTTACGATTGTCCTTCTACTTTCTACCTTATACCTTTTACTTCAAATTAAAAACCAAATTCAAATTTAGGAAATATCGGCAGGTTTTTATTTGTTTTTTTACAAAATGACAGGCGGGTTTTATTTTTGAATGACGGAATGGCAATAAATTCTTGGTTTCATAAATATAATGCAACAAAATGAATTTTAGTTAAATTATAATTATACAACTGTATAGTTCTTTGAAAATTTGGTGACAGTAAAAATTGT
>JAYTNA010000670.1:0-1426 GCA_043748865.1 Saprospiraceae bacterium | reverse complement strand
CTTTCGATCATCGGTATATATTGGATTTGCGCACCGGATATTAAAACTGATTCGAGTCCGGAATTTTGGACCGGTGTATTATTAATAACTGCCGCTAATTTTTGTTGGGCAGCGGGTACCGTTTATATGCGCAAATTCCCTTCGAAACAACCCGTTGCTTTACGCGTAGCAGTGCAAATGATTCCGGCAAGTTTGATTAATTTTTTTGTCAGTTTTTTATTTGAACCGAAAGTTAATTGGGCAGGTGTAACATCAGAGGCGTGGTGGTCGTTAGTATATTTAGTTTTTATCGGCTCGGCAATCGGTTATTTATGTTTTGTTTTTCTAATTCAATATTGGCAACCTGCGCGTGTAACAATTCATGTTTACGTAAATACGGTTGTTGCCGTAATTATAGGTTGGCTTTTCGATGGCGAAAAACTTACCGGACAAACTTGGTTAGCGATTGCGCTCGTGCTATGTGGCGTAATTTTAGTAAATAAAGAATACATGAATCAACAATTGACAGTTGACAATTAACAGTTGACAGTTGCCGGTAAGAAAATAAGAACTCTCACTGTCAATCGTCAACTTTACATTACCAACAGTCAATCGTCAACTTTCAATTGTCAACTATTTTCAATTCATTAGTCATAATACCCACCTATAACGAGAAAGAGAACATCGTTAAAATTATCGAAGCCGTGTTTGCGCTTTCGACACTCTTTCATATTCTTGTCGTGGACGACGGTTCACCGGATGGTACTGCACATTTGGTAAGCAATTTGCAAAAAAAATATTCGGAAACGCTGCATCTTTTAGAAAGAAAAGGAAAATTAGGTTTGGGAACAGCTTATATCGTCGGATTTCGTTGGGGAATAGAAAAACAATTTGATTTTATTTGCGAAATGGATGCCGATTTCAGTCACGCACCAAAAGATTTAGAACGTTTGGTAAAAGCGTGCAGAGACGATGGAGCCGATGTGAGTGTCGGTAGCAGATATGTAAAAGGCGGTGATGTGAAAAATTGGACTTGGGATCGGATTTTATTGTCTTACGGCGCTTCTTTTTATGTGCGCGCCGGTACATTTTTACCGGTACTCGATCCGACTGCCGGTTTTGTTTGTTACAGAAGAAAAGTTTTAGAAACGATTGATTTAAACCGGATTCGGTTCAGCGGTTATGCTTTTCAAATTGAGATGAAATTTGCTGCGCATAGTCTCGGCTTTAAAATAAAAGAAGTACCTATTAAATTTGTTGATCGCGTTGAAGGACACTCGAAAATGAATATGAGTATTTTCAGCGAAGCCATTCAAGGCGTTCTAATTATGCGTTGGAATAGTTTTTTTAAAAGTTACAAAAATAGTTGACAGTTGTCAGTTGGTAGAAGATAGAAGGTATAAAGTAGAAAGATATTCTAATTTTTATCCTTATACTTTATACCTTC
>JAYTNA010000669.1:0-1723 GCA_043748865.1 Saprospiraceae bacterium | reverse complement strand
CTTCCGTTCCCGGTTTTTTAACTTTGAAATCTTGTTTGATCGCACTTTTTTCGATACATTCTTTAATTTGTTCGGCAGTGAGTTCCGGAAAATAAGAACGCAACAAAGCTGCAACACCGGCAGTTACCGGAGATGCCATTGATGTGCCGGATAAATCTTTGTATTTACTGCCGGGTACCGTTGATTTCAAATCAACACCCGGAGAAAAAACGTCTACGATTTTATCGCCGTAATTTGAAAAAGTTGCGACTTCATCTTCACCTTTTTTCCACGACAATGCGCCGACTTCAATCCAATTAGATGCCGTTTTTTTTCCGAAACAACCCGCTTTTTCAAATTTTGCATTCGGATAATTACCGCTAAAACTATTGGTATTAGTGCCCTCGTTACCCGCTGCGTGTACTAATAATACATCGTGGTCATGCGCATATTTTACAGCGCGGTCAACGGCGGCTTTATCCCACGATTGTCCTTTGCCGAAACTCATATTGATGACAGTTGCACCATTATCAACGGCATAAATAATCGCATTTGCAACGTCTTTATCGCGTTCATCACCATCCGGAACAGTTCTTACCGACATAATACGTACATTATCAGCCACGCCTTTAATACCTAAATTATTCGTTCTGACTGCACCGATAATACCCGCAACGTGTGTGCCGTGCATCGCATCAGGTCCCGTACAATCAGCGTTGCCGTAAATGTGTTCTTTGCTGTCGGCATAATTATCTTTTACGATTTCTTTGCGCGAATCATAATCCGGATTGAGTTGATATTTAACTTTAGATTCGTAATGATCGCCTTCTTCTTTAATTTGTTCCGCCAAATTTTCTTTAACAGCTTTTATGCTCGACACATCTTGTCCTGAAGCAATCAAACGCGACATCAAATTTTTTCCGACTGCTAACATCTGATTACCGTCATCTTTAATCGCGTCTATGTTTTCTTTAGTGATGGGTTTGCTGCCCAATTTAGTATCTAAAGCATCTAAAGCATTCATAATTATCGTGCGCGTACTTTCTACTTGGCTTAAACTTTCCTGCGCATCCGTCAATTCTGCTTCGATTTCAGTTTTGAGACTTTTGTATTTTTTAAACTCTACTAAATCTTTGCCGGAGAGTTTTGTTGAATCGGCTTTAGCATATTTTGTGCGCAAAGCTGCATATACGCGCGTTTTTTCTAAAGTTTCGTGATTGACATTTTTACCGTCTTTACCGCCGATAAAATTCCAACCGTGAATATCATCAATGAAACCGTTGCCGTCGTCATCAATACCGTTGCCGGGAATTTCTTTCGTGTTCGTCCAAATAATATCTTTCAAATCTTCGTGATTAACATCAACGCCGCCGTCAATTACTGCTACGATCACGGTTTGACTTTTTTTATTTTTCAATAATTCATTGTAAACGCGCTCGGAACTCACGCCGTTCACGTTGTTTTCTTTCGGGTCGAGATTGAACCAATTGTCGGGGGCTTTTGTCTGAGCTGTTGTAAATGTTATGGCGAAAAGCAAAATAATCGCCGGTAATAAATTAATGCGCATTGAAAAAGGATTTTTTTTATAATTAGAAAAAACATGCATGATAAAACGTACAAAGATAATATTTATTGAAATTAATGGTTAATGATTAGTTGTTAATGGTTAATTCTGAAAATTGTGATTCAGAAATTAACAACTAACCATTAACAACTAACCATTAACAACTAATTTCAATTAGGA
>JAYTNA010000668.1:0-9452 GCA_043748865.1 Saprospiraceae bacterium | reverse complement strand
CTGCCGAGTTCGATAAAAATAAATTAAGTCTGCAAAATCGTTTGGCTGAATTAACAATTGAAACCAAAGGCGAAAAATTTGATGCTGATGCCTACACTGAAATTTTAACACAAATTGAAACACTGATGCTTCAAATCGAAACACTCACCGGACAAAATGCAGTGCTTGTAGTGGAAATAAATGATTGGATGCAAAAATTGGAGCGCAAAATTTCGACAGAAAAAGATGTGCAAAATCGGGAACATCGTGCAGCGAATTTAGCGACGATGAAAGCACTTTTCGCTCGAAGTGGTTTTGTCAATTATGCTTCGACGGTTTATTTACAAAATTTATGTATGACCGCCAACAAACGTTTTATGCCGCTCACGCGCCATCATTTGCGTTTGGAAGTAACAGACGACAATAATTTTATCATCCGCGATATGATGAACAACGGGCAAACGCGCAGTGTAAAAACACTTTCGGGCGGACAAACTTTTCAAGCGGCATTGTCGCTCGCGCTTGCTTTGGCAGAAAATATTCAGGCCATTACTAATACGCACCATAATTTTTTCTTTTTAGACGAAGGTTTCGGTTCTTTGGACAGAGAATCACTACAAATCGTGTTTGAAACGTTGAAACAATTGCAAAAAGAAAATCGCATCGTCGGTATCATCTCCCATGTAGAAGAAATGCAACAAGAAATTGATGATTATTTGTTGGTGACTTTAGATGAGGAAACGGGAAGCGTTATTAATTAATTAATAATGAACAATGTATAATCTTGTTATAAATAATCAAATAATTATTTTCTCAAACTAATAGAAATTCAAAAAAAACTTTCTGAACTTTGAGCGTGATTTTATTAGTCCTTTCAAATTACCACTAAGTATTTAAATGAAAATAAATGCTATTTTTATTTTGTACAAATTATTGAAAATCACTTTGTAGCAAGATTATTCATTGTTTATTATTCATTATTAATTATTCATTATTTACATGGATTTCCATCGGTTTTTATACGAAGAAGTACCCGTCTTAATGCGCAACTTGCATCGAGATACACCCGCGTTGTGGGGAAAAATGAATGCGCAACAAATGGTAGAGCATTTAGCTTTTGTGGTCAGTCATTCCAACGGAAGGTTTAGGGCTGTGTCGAATGCTGAACCTGAAAAATTAGCTTATAGAAAATTGCGCTATTTTGAAAAAGATTTTGCCATGCCGCGCGATTTTCGTGTGGATGCCGTACCGGAAGAACCCATACCCGTACAATTTCCGGACATAGAACAAGCAAAATTATTTTTCTTTCAACAAATGCAACGGTTCGATGATTATTATACCGAACATAAAGGTATCACCGCACAACATTTTACGATGGGCGAATTGAATTACGAAGAATGGACACAAGCACACGCACGACATTTCAGACATCATTTTAAACAATTCGGTCTGTTAGAAGAAAGCTATGGGTTATAGTTCCGAATAACGGAATGTTTTAGACAGTAAATAGTTCAAAAAATTGTTACAGTCCATAAACGCTGTGTTAACTTTATACGTTTAGAACTAAGAATAATTATTCGTTACTCGTTATTGATTGTATTTTATCCAGTGACTCATTGAAAAATGAATAGTTAAAAAAAATTACCGATAAAAGATAATGAATAACCGATAACGGATAAAGAATAAAAAAATGACAAAAATCCTAACTTTTTTTACCGGCAGTGTATTTATATTTTTAATTTTTTTTATTAGCAACGCTTGTAGAAAAGATCTCGTATTTTCAACCGATGCAACCGCCAAATTAAAATTTTCATCCGATACTTTGCGCATTGATACCGTTTTTACGAGTGTTGGTTCGGCAGTGCGTTATTTCAAAGTGTTTAACAATTACGACCAAACGTTACGAATTTCTAATATTAGCATCACGCAGAAAACAAATACGATTGCAAAGTTGAACGTAGATGGTATATCGGCAAAAACATTCTCTAATATTGACATTGCACCGCATGATAGTATTTATGTTTTTGTTACCGTTGCCGTAAATCCGAACGCACCTGTGAGCGATTCGCCTTTTGTTATTGACGAGGATATAAATTTCGTGACAAACGGCAACACTCAAAAAGTAGTTGTAGAAGCGTGGGGACAAAATGCGAATTATATCCCTGACAGATTCAGTAAAGGCGGTTTGGCTTTATTAAGTGGCGGCAATTCGGGTAAATTAATCGAGTGGAAAGATAAAAAACCTTACGTCATTTACGGTGTTCTATTTATTGATTCTTGTACTTTGCGCATTTCTGCCGGTACAAAAATTTATACGCACGGTGGTTTCGGACAACTTTCAGATAAATCAAACTATCGAGACGGTATCATTTATGTTTTACCGAATGCGCATATTGAAGCGTTGGGAACAAAAGAGAATCCGATTATTTTTCAAGGTGATAGATTGGAACCCGAATTTTCTGACATACCTGATCAATGGGCGGGAATAATAATGAGTGATAATTGTCGCGGCAATATTTTTAATTATACAACTATTCGCAATTCGCGTGTCGGCATACGCACCGATTCGGCGGCGAGTTTGTCTTTAAAAAATTGTAAGATTTACAATACCGCAAGCAGCGGTTTATTATCTCAACACAGTACAGTGACCGGCGAAAATTGTTTGATTTATAACAACGGCGTCAACGCATTGCAAATTGAGTTTGGCGGGGATTATAATTTTACCTACTGTACTTTTTCGAGTTTGGGTTCAAAAAATGCTGCATTAGCGACAAATAATTATCGTTGCTACGAACCGACAGATTTAGGCGGCTGTAATCGCGCCAAAGTTTATCGTCCGAATTTAGCAATGACGAATTGCATTATTTATGGCGGTAAAGATGATGAACTTAATTTTTTTAATGCTACTACCGATAAAAATAATTTTCTTTACAATTTCAATAATTGCATTGTACGGGTGAAAGATTTATTAAAACCGGATAATACGCCCGATTTTTTAAATAATTGCAAGAACTGCATCAACGCTACAACTACCGCTGCCGGGTATAAACTTTTTAAAAGCACCAATACCGGCGATTATCATTTGGATACACTTTCATTGGCACACAATCAAGCCCTAATACAAAAAAATATTTTGATTGATTTGGACAGTAAATTACGTGACGCAGTGAAGCCGGACATCGGATGTTATGAGTTTCAGCCGCGATGAATATTCAATTAAAAATTAAAAATTAATTGAGATATTCTTAATTTTGAATCATTACCATTCAAAAGTTTCTAAAACTTTTAGAAACTAATCTTACTTTGTGACCTTTGTGAGAATCTTTGTGACCCTTGTGTTAAAATTAAACACAAGGGTCACAAAGATTCTCACAAAGGTCACAAAACTAACTACAAGAATTCAGTTAAATAAATCCTTTGAAAAGTAATGATTCTTAATTTTTAGTTCTCAAAATGCGCGATATAACTTTTAAGCAAATTACGCTACGCACCGCACAAGCTATCGGTATTATTTTTTGCACACCCGAAACGGTATCGCTGATTGAACGCGACGAATTACCGAAAGGCAATTTATTCGATGTAGCACGCGCAGCCGCTTTTATAGGCGCGAAAAAAACACCCGATTTATTGCCACACTGTCATCCGGTAACGATTGACGGAATGGATGTACAGTTTGAGTTTTTGAACGCAGAGAAACACGCGCAATTTTTTCCGGAAGAAGTTCTGAAACGCACCGGCATTGTCATTACAGGGCAAGCAAAATCAATCGGAAGAACAGGTATTGAAATGGAAATGCTGACAGGTGTATCTGTTGCCGCGCTCGAAATTTACGATATGCTCAAGCCCGTTGACAAACATTTGGAAATCGGCAACATTAAATTGTTGCAAAAACGCGGCGGCAAAAGCGATCGCGAAAGATTTTTCGCTTCTCCCCCACCCTGCGCAATTTTGGTATGTTCCGATTCGACGGCAGCCGGTACGCGCAAAGATCAAAGCGGTTTATTGATAAAAGAAATGCTTGAAGCAAACAAGGCAAACGTTGTTCACTACACGATTTTGCCGGACGATAAAGATAAAATTCAAAAACAAATTTTGGCTTGGGTTGCCGAAGATATTCATTTTATTTTCACCACCGGTGGTACCGGTTTAGGTCCACGCGATAACACCGTCGCCGCTGTAAAAGAAATTTTAGAACGCGATGCAGACGGTATCACTGAAGCAATGCGCGTGTTCGGACAAATGCGCACACCGCTTGCGATGATGAGTCGTGCTGTTGCCGGTTCCATTGCACAAACTTTAATCGTTACTTTGCCGGGCAGTACTTCCGGTGCGAAAGAATGTTTAGAGGCGATACTTCCCGCCGTTTTTCATGCACGCAAGATGATGAAGGGTGGAGGACACTAATAATGGTTAATGGTTAATGATTAATGGCGAGTAAAAGAATTGAATTTGATATTAGTTGCTATTTTTAAAAAAATGCGTGTGTACAACACATCCTACAAATCCCAAAATCCTGAAAATTCTGATTCAGACAAATTATAAATGACGAACGAAATTATAACTTTGCTAAAAAAAGATTTTACAATTGACTTTCGCCAGAAATATGCGTTGGGCGGAATTTTATTATACGTCTCGTCGTCCGTTTTTGTCGTCTATTTATCTTTTGTGAAAACAGAACCGACGGTTTGGAATACCCTTTTTTGGATAATTTCTTTGTTCGCTTCCCTTAACGCTTTAATGAAAAGTTTTGTGCAGGAAAACAGTACGCGACAATTATATTATTATCAAATTGCAAATCCGACAGCGATACTGCTCTCAAAAATTATTTACGGATTTTTAAATCTAATCGTCATTAATTTATTGACGTGGTTGACATTATCTTTGATGTTGAACAGTCCGGTAAAAGATCTCGGCATTTATTTTTTGACGGTTATGCTCGGAAGTTTTAGTTTTGCCGTGACATTTACATTTATTGCCGCAATAGCAGTGAAAGCGCAAAACGCCGCAACGATGATGGCGATTTTGAGTTTTCCGGTTATTTTGCCGATACTTATTCTTTTAATAGGTCTGTCTAAAAATGCTCTAAGGCTTTCATCCAATTCAGCGTGGACAAAAGATATATTTATGCTGCTTGGTATTGATGCGATTCTTTTAGCTTTGTGTCTCGTTTTGTTTCCGTTTTTGTGGAAAGAATAGTTTTTTAAATGATGAATGATGAATGATAAATGAAGAATCTTTATAGTATTCTATTTTATTGTGAATGCATTTGGATTTAATACTTTAATTTTTTGATTCAGTAAACATAATATTGATTGATTATTAATGAAATTGTCTTGAGTTTTAGCTCAAAAAATTCATCATTCATCATTCATCATTCATCATTAGACATGATTTCTTTTTGGAAAATACTCTGCGTTCTACTTTTAACTTGGTCATTAACAGCCGGTTTGTTGGTGCCGTTGCGCGTCGGTGTGATGGCTGTAACACCAAGCAGTATAAAAACCGGTGAAGCAATTGATGTAAAAGTAGAATGTTATAATGCTTTTTTGAAAAATAATTCCGGCGAAGCAAACATAGCATGGTTGCACATTGACAGCAGTTTTAAAATTGAAAACGGGACAAAAAAAACAGATTCAACGGTTGCATTTGCTATAAAATCGAATAAATGTATTATCGTTGACGATAATCATGCGGTGTATTCATTTGCGATTCCGAAATTTTTACCGATGTCCTCTAAGTTGGAAGCGGCGAGTTTACTTATCAACGTCGGCGAAAAAAATCAAGCGATACGTCCGGATGCGATTACCATTACGCAAGACTCAATCAACGCCAAGCAAGGCAAAATTGCGTGGAATACACCTTTAGATATTCAACGTATTTGGCGATTTCAATTTCCATTCCGCAATTTATTGTACGAAACCATACGCAATACTTTTTTTCACGTGCCGATGTGGTTTGTAATGTTTACTTTATTTGGCATGGGTGTGTATTACAGCATTCAATACCTTTATAAAACAAAAAAAACCAGTCAAAGTGAGGCACAAGAAATAGATTTAAAAGCATCGGCTTACACGCAAGTTGGTGTGCTTTTTGGTTTTCTGGGTTTATTCAGCGGTGGTTTTTGGGCGAAATATATTTGGGGTGAAGCGTTTCCGATGGATATAAAAATTATTATGACTTACACGTGCCTCGCCATTTACCTCGCCTATTTTCTTTTACGCAGTGCTTTCGATAATTTTGAACAACGCGCCCGTATTTCTGCCGCGTATTCTATTTTTGCTTTTGCCGCCATCATTCCGCTCATTTATATTGTACCGAAATTAGCACCCGATAGTTTGCATCCGGGCAACGGCAATTCCAATCCTGCTTTCGGTTCTCAAGATTTAGATAATACTTTGCGCCTTATTTTTTATCCCGCCTCCATCGGTTGGATTTTATTGGGGTTGTGGATTGCTTCGTTGGTGGTGCGTTATGAGAAATTGAAATGGAAAATAGAGGTTGGTGCGTAAAAAAAATAATCGAATCACCTCCGAAAAGTAATTTCGAAGGTGATTCGATTATTTTTTTATTCGACAATTAATTCCTTAGAAGTCGTAGCACTATCTTTATCATACACTACTGTATATTTTCCGCGTTGCAGATAAAATTTACCGTTTTCCGCTTTTTTTAATTCGATTTTATTTTTTAGATTGTCTTTTGCATTATCATTCAAAAAACTTTGGTAGCGCGACAAGTTTTTTTCCTCGTAAGTCAAATCATAATCAATATAATTGATGCCCGATGAGACTTCTCTTGTAAATTCCGTCAACACCAAATCTTTTCCGGCTTTTATGCTGATGCGCATTTTTCCGGCGGCATTTGTATAAAGCGGCAATTCTGTTTTCACATCTTCACGCGGTTCCCATTTATCTAAACCGGCACCCCAATTCGATTGTTTCAATTTTTTTAAATCGAAAGCAACCAAATCTTTTTTCAAATTTTCCGGCGTGAGTTGTTGCAATTCTGCAACGGAAGCGATGTAAATAGAACGTCCGTGTGTGGCAACTACAATTTCATTATCTCTCGGATGTATGACGACATCATGTACGGGGACGTTTGGTAAAGCTGCGGCATTAACGCCGGAGTTGCCACCAAATCCGAAAAACGAATTACCCTTATTCAAAGAAACATATAAACCGTGATCGGTGCCGACATAAATGATATTTTCATTTTTCGGATCTTCTTTAACCACATTAATCGGTTCTGCGTTCGGCAAATTTGTACCCGTGCGTTCCCAAGTATCTCCATAATTATTTGAAATATACAAATAAGAATCAAAATTATCCCAACGATAACCGTTGAGCGATGCATAAACGGTAGCTTTATCGAATGCACTTGCTTGAACGCGCGACACCCATAACTTTTTTAAAACTACATCTTGCGGGAGTTTGTCTGATATTTTTTTCCAAGAAGTACCACCGTCTTGTGTGACTTGTATATTGCCGTCATCAGTACCGACATAAATCAAACCGAATTTCAACGGCGATTCGTGTATGCAAGTAATTGTACCATAAGGCACATTACCGGTTTTCATTTTCTTATCATCAGTGACAATTTTTTTCGCGCCGTTTGTTAAATCCGGACTAATTGCTTCCCAATTATCGCCTTTATCCATAGAGCGATACAAACGATTGGCTCCAAAATATAAAATATCTTGATTGAATTTTGAAAGCAAAGTCGGCGTTTGCCAATTGAAACGCAATGGTTTTTCACCCAAATCGTGTTTAGGTTTTATAGATTTTGTAGAGACACGTTGCGACGCATCAGTACGCAATCTATAAGATTCACCGAATTGATAACCCGTGTAAACTGTTACATTGTCGCGCGTATCTACTTGTGTTTGCATTCCGTCACCACCCATGATGCTTTTAAATTCAGAATTGCCGGTTTCTTGCCAAGCGTTGTTCGGTTTTGTTTTCGAGGAACCGAACCACACCCCGTTATCTTGCAAGCCGCCGTAAACATTATACGGCTCTTTTATATCCACCGTAACGTGATAAAATTGTGCGAGTGGCAGCGAGTTAGATTTTGTCCACGTTTTTCCGTCGTCGTAACTCGTGTTGATACCGCCGTCATTGCCGTAAACAAGATGTCCCGTGCGATTCGGATTTATCCAAAGCGCGTGACCATCCCAATGTACATTTTCTTTTGTGATACTTTTCCATGTTTTTCCGCCGTCGTCCGATTTTATTAAGCGCGTACCGATGACGTAAAGTTTATTAATATCGGAAGGATCTACGCGAATTTGTGCGAAATAATAACCGTAAGTAGAAAAAATGCCGTCGAGGTCGTCGGTATGCGTTTTTGTAAATTTGTTTCCTGCATCATCATAACGATAAACTTCTGCTTGATAAATACTTGTGTTACCAAAACCGTCGTCGTCTTTGTCAATATATTCATAAAGCGTTTGCGTCGAAATTTTTCCGGATTTTATCTGCTCGATAATATCTTCCGCTTTATATTTTTCCGGAAAATTGTTTTCTTCTAAAAATACCGTAATTTCTTTCGCATCTAATTTCATAAATTCTTTGTCGCTCATTTTTTTCAGAGATTCCTTTGTAATCTCAGATTTATTTTTCTTCGACTTTTTTGTGTCGTTACTCGGTTTGGCATTTTGGTTATCTAAAACCGTAAAGAGAACAGATTTAGTTTGATTTTTTTCGGAATCTTTTGTATAACCCATACTCAAACCGATACGTCCACCGCCGATACCTTGCGGGAAACCGGATGGCGTGTCAGAAATTAAAGTCCAAGTATCCCCGCCGTCACCGGATTTATAAATGCCGGAACCTTTGCCATTACCGTAAAAATTCCAAGCGCGGCGCGTTTTCGACCAAGTGGAAGCGTAAAGTATTTGCGGATTATTTTTATCAACGACAATATCCACTGCGCCTGTATTTTCATCAACGAAAAGTGTTTGTTTCCAAGTTTTTCCGCCATCAGAAGTTTTATAAATGCCGCGCTCTTTATTCGGCGAATACAAATGCCCGAGTGCCGCCACCCAAACCGTATTCTCATCAGTAGGATGTAGAACGATGCGACTTATGTGTTGTGTTTCACTCAAGCCCATGTTCTTGAAAGTTTTTCCGCCGTCGGTACTTTTATAAACACCATCACCGGCATAAGAAGAGCGACTTGCATTTTGTTCGCCGGAACCCGCCCAAACGATATTTTTTTCAAAATTTGCGGCAACGTGTCCAAGTGTAATGATAGGTTGATTATCGAAAAGCGGTTCAAATGATGTACCATTTGAAACTGTTTTGAATAAACCGCCGGTTGCAAAAGCCACATAAAAATGCGATGGATCGCGCTCATCAACTGCAATATCCGAAACGCGACCACTTTGTACCCAAGGTCCGACGGAACGAAACGGGATATTTTTGACCGGCGATTGTCCCAATAATTTTTCGTGTTGCGCAAAACTTTTTGCGCGG
>JAYTNA010000667.1:0-3229 GCA_043748865.1 Saprospiraceae bacterium | reverse complement strand
CAAAAAAATTTTTTGCGCGTTTTATTTTTCAATCCAAAATGTAAAATATAAAATCGTTACCGTTGTGATTTCACCAAAGCATCAATCGTTTTTTCGTCTGTCACGCTACTGCGTTTACTGATGAGCGAATTGAAACTCACTTTTCCTTTTCTATCAATAATAAAAGTATTCGGTAGAACTTGTATACCGAAATTGAGTGGTAAGATAACCCCATCATTACCATGCATACCTTCATTCCATTTATTCGCTAATAAAGATTCTTTCCAAGCTGACGCATCTTGATCTTGAGATATAAAAACAAAAACTATATCATCTTTGTCTTTATATCTTTTGGCTAATTCTTGTGCGTGCGACATCTGTACCTGACAGGGACCACACCAAGTCGCCCAAAATTCAATAAATACTATTTTACCCAAAAAGTCTTCGGAAGCTACTTCCTTGCCATTCACATCCGTAAATTTATATTTAGGCGATTCTTCTCCCAGTACCAACCCGTCAAATCTTTTAATGGGTTCACTATCATTGGGGTTAGTGCGTACTAATTCTTGTTGAAGATTCAAACCCGCCTCTTCAATAATGGCATCAGACTGAAATAATTTTTTATTTTCAACAGTATAATCAATAGTCGGTACAATAATTTTTATTTTATTATCTGTAATAACAGGCGGTTGATTGACTTTAAACAGCGGCTTATTTTCAGTGCTCGAGTTTGCTTTTCCGGAGACCGCAGGTTTTGTTGCGTTTGTTTCAGACATCTCCGGTGCCGTAGAAATTGTATTATTATCGTTAATCGCAAATTTTCGAGAAATTTTAGGTTTTCCATTATAATCCACTAAATTTTTATTTTCCAAATCTTTTTTCTCGGATTTATCTATATCAATGGTGGTTACCGAAACAGGAAGAGGCGAAGTTTCAGTTTTCATATTCGACAAAACGACAGGATTAGCAATAATAATCTCATTTTTTTTAGGTTTAATTTTATTAGCAGGATTTGGATTATCATTAAAAAACGCGCGCGCTTTATTAGAAGATGGTGCAGGCACTGCATAGGCCCGCCAATATTGAATATCTTGAGAAGTAAAATCTAAAAACTCGGAACTAAAATTATTAATTTCAGTTATCGGGTAGTTGTCAAAAAATCGGCGTTTAACTTTATAAATGCTGTCTACGTACATTTGATATTCTACGGGAGAGAGTTTTAGTCTTTGATTCGCCATTAAACTTTCGTCTAACCAATCCGGAAAAGCCGCATTTGTTTTCAATAAATAAATATTATTAGCGGCGGCTGAACCTTCAAGAGTAGCTTTATCGGCGGTTAATTTATTATCGAAATTAATTTTAAGTGTATCACCGGGACTCAAGAAAAATTTGAATTTCTTATCCTGATAATCCATATATATCGTTTGTGAGGTTTTCGTTTTTATTCTTACAAAAAAGTTATTGTCGGCATCAAGATTGGAATAAAGTATATTTTCGTCGTAAAAAAGCGGGTTGTTGCGATGCCTAAAAGTAATCGAACGCCCCTGCGGATTAATTACTTTATCCACAATAATAGCTTCATTTTGCCCGAATGAAAGATAGGGGAATAAAAACAAAATAGCTTTGAAATATATTTTTAGTACAAAGTGTTTGTGTTCCATACTTAATAAATAGGTTTAATTGTCAGTTATTTAGTTGTCAGTTAAAAATCTTAAATAACTAACAAATAATAACTAAAAACTAATAGGTGAAAGTGCCGGCGGGATTTTCAATTAATAAAACGTTTCTCTCTGTGTTTGTTTTTTCTACGTGACCGATAAGTTTAGCCTCAATATTAAGCAATCGCGCAACATCTACCAAATTTTCAGCGATTTTTTCGTCGCAATAAATTTCCAACCGTGTCCCCATATTAAAAACTTGGAACATCTCTCGCCAATCTGTTTGAGATTGAGATTGAATCAAGCTAAATATAGGTGGTATAGGCAACAAATTATTTTTAATAATTTTTACACCGTCAGCATATTTCAATACTTTAGTTTGTCCGCCGCCGGTGTTATGGATGATGCCTGAAATATTTTTTTTACCAACTTCCGATAAAATTTTTTGTAACAGCGGCAAATAAGTTCTTGTAGGTGATAAAATCCATTTGCCAAGCGGTTTAGTTTCGTTGAGTACAGTAAAATTATCAGTTAAGTATTTAGTACCTGCATAAACGACTTCTTCGGGTATTCTAGTATCATAACTTTCCGGATATCTTCCGCCGTAAGATTTATCCAAAACGTCATGTCTTGCCGATGTCAGTCCGTTACAACCTATTCCGCTATTCGTTTCCGTTTCATATACCGATTTTCCGGCAGAGGAAAAACCTACAATGACATTACCGGATTTAATATTATTAACAATAAGTTTTTTGCGCTTTAAACGCGCAAAAGCAGTAAATCCGACATCAATCGTACGCACAATATCACCTACATCAGCGGTTTCTCCGCCGGCTAATTTTATGTCAATATTGTAGGTGCGCATCGTATCGCAAAATTCAACGGCTGCATGAATAATAGTTTTTAAGACATCACCGGAAATATAATTTTTATTTCTGCCGACGGTTGAAGATACTATAAATTTATCCACACAACCCACACAAGCCATATCATCTAAATTCATCACCATCGCATCTTGTACGATGCCTTTCCAAACCGACAAATCACCCGTTTCGCGCCAATACATATAAGCTAAACTTGTTTTTGTGCCGGCTGTATCTGCGTGCATAATATTACAATAACTTTTTGAACCGGCGATATAATCGGGCAAAATTTTACAAAATGCTTTCGGAAACAAACCTTTATCTAAATTCCGAATAGCATCATGCACATCCGATTTGTTGGCAGAAACGCCTCTCGATGCATATCGTTGGGCATCATTACTCATATTTTTATATTTTTTCGAAAAATTATTCCGTAAAATTACAACATTAGATACGTGATACCTGTAAAATCGGCATTCATTTTTTAAAAAATAGCTTTTGACTAAACTTTTATTTAACTTTTACTATTAATACTAAGTCTAAATAGTTGAAATGAATTAACTTTGCGAAGGCAAAGCATTTTAATTCTTAATTAGTATAAGCGCACTACATCAAAAAAAATGTCTGATATTTATGTTACAAAAATTATCGAATTTCAGAGAAGGAGAATCGGGAGTAGTCAATTCATTTGACGACGATACCATGGCGGCAAAATTTTTAACTATGGGT
>JAYTNA010000666.1:0-4233 GCA_043748865.1 Saprospiraceae bacterium | reverse complement strand
ATCATCATCTGTGGACATTGCCAACGTACTCACGCATAAGGCGAGTGTAAAAAGTATGGTTTTTTTCATGATTAGAATTTTAAAAAAATGTGTCCTTATTATTAATAGTTTCAATACCGTACCACTTTCCTGTTTTCAAATTCAAACTAATACCGATGATATAATAATTAATCTGTTTACGATTAATTACTCTTTTATCAGTGTGTAAATAGTTTTGGTTGAAATTCAAAAGAAAAAAGCCGCAGTATGTAGTATGTGCCCTCAAGCAAAAGAATAAAAGAACTGCCGAACTATTTTATTCTGTATCAAAGGTATAAAAACAAATTTATCTGCCAAATTTTTTGCGATTTTATTTACACAGAATCCCAAACTTTAACATTTATTTTGCTAAAACGGTTAAAAATCAAGTAAAACAGATTTTTTTAAGCGCAAATTAGCAGATAAATGCTTCAATTTTTATTTGATAAAATTTTATTTGGATAGCCTTTAATTTCTTATTGTTTTATATCCGCAACTAAAATGCCGGTTTTCAGTATTTTATTTTGAAACAATAAAAAATTTAACTTTTCGCATTACTTTCTATTGTCCAAACTGCAAATACGGGGTTTGAAAAAAAAATATTTTAACCCGAAAAGTTCGAAAAGAAACAGGTCTTGATTGTCGCACCAAATTTTTCAAAGAACGGTTTCCGCAAAGAATTTATACGGCAAACGTTAAACGTTGTTAATACTTGTTAAGGTCTATTTAAAGAATTTGTATAATATTCTAGTCGCCTGTAACTTTGATGTAAATTTTACGGCGATGAAAAAATTAGTTTTAATAATAACTTTTCAAAGTTTCTTGGGTGTTTTATTTTTAAATGCACAACAGGAACATAATCCGAACAGACCCTCTATAAGAGAACACAATTGGCATAGCAATTGCGCGCAACCATTTTCGGAAACACATTTTAATCGCGATTATCAAGGCTTGTCGAATATAAGTTTGCGTTACCGCGATTACGAAATACGCTCTTACCTGCGCTACAAATGTTTATCTTCCGATCAATTGCGGCGCTTAGCGTTGCTTTACGCCACTGATCGCGAGCGCGAGCGGTTTCTCATGTACGCTTTCAATTTTGTGTTCGACTTAGAAGATTATTCCGTTACGGCATCGTCATTAGTAACTATTCCAACCAGAAATGATTATTATCAATTTTTAGCGAGCAAGGGAATTCCTACCGGCGATTTAGTGTATGTTTATCCGCCCAATTACAATCCGTATTACCCGAATAATTACCCAAACAATAACGTTTATCCGCCGCCGCCAAACACAAACGGAAATTATAATAATAATTATCCAAACACTTATCCAAACACTTATCCGAATAACAACGGTAATAATAATAATTATCCGCCGCAAACAAATAACGGCAATAACAGCAATAACGGCAATTACAATAATTATCCGCCACAAACATCAAACGCCGGTGGCAATAATAATTATCCGAACAGCAATAATGGGAATAATAATGCCGGCTATCCGCCATCGCCAAGTAATAATGGATATACTTTAGAACCGCAAACGGGAAGCTATACACCGTCACCGCCCACTTCAAACACAAACACAAACGGCAATAATTTGCCGAACAACAACAATAATAATTACGCACCGAACAATCGTCCGATGATGTCTTTTACAAATTTCGAGAATTTAAAAACTCAAATTTCTCATAAATCTTTCGAAAAAGAGCGTGTCGAGTTGGCAAATCAAACGGTTACACAAAACTTTTTGACTTCAAGTCAGATTGCCGGTATCATGCGCCTTTTATCTTTCGATAGTAATCGTTTTGATTTTGCAAAATATGCTTACCCTTACGTTTTTGACAAAGAAAATTATAGCACTGTTGGAGATGCATTATCTTTTGATTCAAATAAAAAAGCGTTGAAAGATTTTCTGAGCGGCAGTACGGCGAAACATTAAGTAGTTAGTGTGTCTTTATAAAAACCGGCAATTCATTTAATTGAACTTTTAAGGAATAAGTTTTCCCACCCGCCCAATTTTTATTTTGATAGATCCAAGTACCTGCGGGTAACACGACTTTTCTTTCGTCACTTTCTGTAACAACGGGTGCAACTAAAATTTCATTGCCAACCATAAATTCATCTTTTATATTTTCCAAACCGAGATTAGGATAATTATACTCTAAAGGTCTAATGACAGGTTCGCCTGTTTTGACGGATGCTTTTATGACAGCCATTATCTGTGGCAACATTTTTTGACGTAAAGTCACGGCTTCTTTCACGGCGCTGAAATGTGCAGTATCTAAAACGCGCCAGGGTGCTACCGAAAATTGCATCATCGGCATTAATGCGTGGACTTGTGCCGAGCGTACAATCAAATTTTGATTCAAAGCGGCGCCCGGTAAAAACGAAGTCCATTCACCGCCGCCAATCATATCCGGACAAGTAAAAGTATAACCTAAAAGTTGCTGTGCAATTGTATTTGGAATGAGTATCTGTAAATCTTCCCAAGAATGACTTTTATCGCGTAGACGTTGTACCACCGGTTGTCCGCCTGTTTTCCAAGCAGCGCGGTATTCATTTAACGGAAAAGATAAACCTATTTTCACCCATGCTTCTGAGTGTTCGTTCGGTGTGACTTTTTTGTAAGCTAATAAATTTTTGTTGTTGTAAAAATCGGCATCGCCTGCATCTAATTTGAATCCGTCTACACCATAAGTTGTTTGAAGAAATTTCAATTTTTCAATCAACCAAGCGGTTGCTTCCGGATTAGTGAAATCTAAACACGCCGAATAACCATTCCACCATTCAATTAACAAAGGTTTTTTCGCAGCTTTCCAAGTTTTGGTTAAGTCTCCTTCACTGTCCATCAACAACAATTTTTTTTTGCGGAGTACTCTGAAATTATCGCTGTCCGGAGAAATAAAAGGACAAATCCACACCATTACTTTAAAACCTTTTTGATGCAAAGCATCAAAAGTTTGTTTAGCGTCGGGAAATTTTTCTTTATTAAAATCAAATTGACCGTAATAATTAAACCAGTTATCGTCCACCATGAGTACACCCGCCGGAAAATTATTTTTTAAAACAGCATCGGCATATTTCAAAACATCTTTTTGATTCGGATTGTATAGCAGTTCTATCCACAGATTATATTGCGGCGATGTCATCAATAAACTATCCGGCATCAAACCCGATGACGGAAAAAATTGTTGAGCACAAGTATGGTAGGCTGATGCTAAATTATCGCCGCTAGTACCCGTTTTAATATTTCCGACAATAGTTTGCACGATTAAACTATCATTTTTAAAACTGTATTTAAATGGTTCGTCGCACCAAATCCACCTGCCTTTATTTGAAATGAGTAACGGCGCAGCTTGATTGCCGGCATTATTACCATATAAATCAAACGAAAAATCATTTTTCGCATTAAAAGGCATTTTATAACCGAATTGATCAGCTCCGCCCCACCATTGTTCATTTGGAAATAATTTTAATTTTACTAACGTTTGTGATTTTACTGCATAGATAAAAGGCAACAGAGCAACTAAAATTATTTGCCACAACGTGTTTATTCTTTTCATTGTTTGGTTTAGTTTAATAAAAACTTATTTAAAATAAAAAAAGCGCAAAATATTGTAAAACAATAAATTGCGCTTAGTACCGGCGGTCTGGACGGGACTCGAACCCGCGACCCCATGCGTGACAGGCATGTATTCTAACCAACTGAACTACCAAACCAGTATTTTAGATGACACCACACCTGAAATCAATTAAGAATTAATTAATTAACAATTAATTCATGCTCTCTTTTAAAGCGTTGCAAAAGTAATCGAATGTTTTATATGACACAAGTTTTTGCTGAGAAAATTTGTAAAAAAAATTAAACACTTTAACTCTTATAAATTTATTTGCAAAAACCAAGCGTTGTATTATCTTTGAGTGCTGAAAAGTTTAGCTATCAGGGTTAGGTGTCGTCATGAAAATATCAACCGACTAACTGACTAACTGACTAACTGACTAACTGACTAACTATGGTTTTTTTAGATTTTGAAAAGCCGCTCGAAATTTTGTACGAGCAATTAGAAAAAGTAAAACAAATCGGTGAACAGTCGGGTGTGGATGTGCAACCGATGATTGAAGAGTTGGAGAAAAAAATTAAAGATAAAATCAGAGAAATTTATGCTAATCTCTCCGGTTGGGATCGTGTGCAGTTGAGTCGGCATCCGGA
>JAYTNA010000665.1:0-2158 GCA_043748865.1 Saprospiraceae bacterium | reverse complement strand
CGACCTGTCCCTACAAAATAGAAAATAAAAAATAAGAATGCAAAGTACAACAGTAGTTCATTGTCTGAACTATGATTCTTTTGATTTTTATGATTCACTTGCGCATAAATAAAAAACTTCTACGTTCATCCGGTTTATCATTACTTTCATCGAGTATTGTATTTTTTTATTTTTATTTATCTAAACTTTGATGCGTATTTTTGCAAAACTTAAATAACAGTCATTTTAATTCGCTGCCGGATTAACAAGTAACGAATTAACAAATTAACGACAACCAATGCGCCAATTTTTTAAATTTACTTTTGCTTCTTGTCTCGGTGTTTTTATCGCCGGTATTTGTCTATTCTTACTCATGATTTCTGTCGTTGCCGGCATCACCGCATCTAAAGGCAGTGGTAACGAAAAACACGATGTTACATCGAACAGTATTTTAGAATTAAAATTTGAAAATCCGGTGCCGGAACTTGCCGGAAATGAACCGGAAAGTGCCGGACTTAATTTGAGTTTCTTAGATAAAGAGAAAAAATCCGGTTTAACGGATATCATTGATGCGATTCACCATGCAGCAACTGATAGTCGTATAAAAGGCATCGTTTTAAATGAACGCACCAACGGATTAGGTTTTACGCAACTCAAACGGGTACGCGATGCGGTTGAAAAATTTAAATCAAGCGGAAAATTTGTTTGGGCTTATGCAGATATGTATTCGCAAGGTGCGTATTATTTAGCTTCTGTTGCGGATTCTGTGATGCTAAATCCGACCGGCGATGTTGAATTAAAAGGTATAGCATCGCAATTGCCTTTCATGAAAAATTTATTTGATCGTTTGGGTGTGAAATGGCAAATTTATTATGCCGGACAATATAAAAGTGCAACTGAACCATTGCGTTTAGATAAAATGAGCGCGCAAAATAAATTACAAACGCGCGAATATATCAGTGCATTGTACAGTTCTTTTCTGAATGACATTTCAAAATCGCGCGGCGTTACAGTCGGGGAATTGGCAGCAGATGCCGACGAACTTTTAGTGCGTCGTGCCGGTGATGCCGTGAAATATAAATTAGTGGATAAAGTCGGCTATTACGATGAATTTTTATCAGCATTACATTCTAAATTAGGTGTAGGTGCAAAATCAACAATCAATTCTGTTTCTATTGATGATTACGCGCACAGTTACGATCGCGATCGCGGTGAAGGAAAAGATAGAATCGCAGTTGTTTATGCAGAAGGCTCAATTGGTTACGGTGGTGAGGCTGAAAAAGCCGGCGAGATTGAAGGTTTACGTTATGCAAAATTAATTAGAAAATTGCGCAACGATGATGCCGTAAAAGCGATTGTTTTACGCGTAAATTCCGGCGGCGGTTCGGCGACGGCATCGGATATGATTTGGCGCGAATTAAATTTGGCACGTCAACAAGGTAAACCTGTTATTGCGTCGTTCGGTGATGTTGCTGCTTCCGGCGGATATTATATTGCCATGGCTGCCGACTCAATTTTTGCGGAGTCGAATACTATTACCGGTTCGATTGGTGTGTTCAGTGCAATTCCGAGTATCGAACATACATTGAAAGATAAATTAGGTGTAGCATTTGATTCAGTGCGCACCGGAAAATATGCTGCGGGTATTAATTTATGGTACGATCAAACACCGGAAGAAGGAAAAATGTTGCAAGAAAACACGGATACAATTTATGAAACGTTTTTAAATCGCGTAGGAACTTGCAGAAAAATGTCGCGTGATCAAGTTCATGCCGTTGCCCAAGGGCGCGTTTGGATAGCAACAAAAGCAAAAGAAATTGGTTTGGTTGATAAAATCGGCGGTTTAGATGCTGCTATTGCAGCAGCAGCAGCGAAAATAAATTTAAAAAAATATCGCGTTAACGATTATCCGAAACAAGCCGACAAATTGGAGCGTATCATTGACAAATTGACTAAAAAACAATCGGAGAATGATTTTGTGTCCGCAGTATTGCGCCAACAATTCGGTACGGATTATACAAATTATTTCAACCTCGTTCAACGCATAACGCAGATGAAAGAACCGCAAATGCGTTTACCGATGATTCTACACGTAAAGTGACGTTAAATCTTGAATTTAAATGAATTATTTTTGTCACGCTCAATATGTTATAATTGAAATAAAAATGCCAAAATTACC
>JAYTNA010000664.1:0-9953 GCA_043748865.1 Saprospiraceae bacterium | reverse complement strand
TATGTCGTTATCAATCAAGGCGTAAAAGCTGCTGACGGTATTGGGCTACACGATTTATTGACGGAAGAAGAATATTTAGAAATTTTAGAAAATCTTCCGAAAGACAATCAATTGAAAGACAATCTTGATCCGGACAAATTCGTCGCTAAAATGGGAGCCGAAGCGGTGCATGACATGTTGGCGCGTTTGGATTTAGATGCTTTGTCTTACGAATTGCGTCGTATTTCTACCGACGAACCATCGCAACAACGCAAAATGGAAGCGCTCAAACGCCTCCGTGTTGTAGAAGCGTTTAGGGAATCGCGTGCAGTAAAAGAAAATCGTCCTGAATGGACTGTTATTCAATATTTGCCGGTCGTTCCGCCGGAACTGCGTCCGTTAGTACCGCTTGATGGCGGTCGTTTCGCTTCTTCCGATTTGAACGATTTATATCGCCGTGTACTCATCCGGAACAACCGTTTGAAACGCCTTTTAGAAATCAAAGCACCAGAAGTAATTCTCAGAAACGAAAAACGGATGTTGCAAGAAGCTGTCGATTCTTTATTCGACAACTCGCGCAAATCGAATGCGGTGAAAGCCGAAGGCGGTCGTGCATTGAAATCTTTATCCGATATTTTGAAAGGTAAACAAGGACGTTTTCGTCAGAATTTGTTGGGTAAACGTGTGGATTATTCCGGTCGTTCCGTCATTGTAGTCGGACCAACGCAAAAACTCCATGAGTGCGGTATTCCGAAACAAATGGCATCGGAATTATTCAAACCGTTTATTATCCGCAAACTCATTGAACGCGGCATGGTGAAAACCGTAAAATCGGCGAAAAAATTAGTGGATAAAAAAGATCCGATTATTTGGGAAATTTTAGAAAATATTTTGAAAGGTCATCCTGTCCTCCTGAACCGTGCACCAACTTTGCACCGTTTGTCTATTCAAGCGTTCCAACCGCGTTTGATTGAAGGTAAAGCAATTCAGTTACACCCGCTTGTATGCGGTGCGTTCAATGCCGATTTTGACGGTGATCAGATGGCAGTACACGTACCATTATCTCACGCCTCGATTTTGGAAGCGCAGGTTTTGATGTTGGCGGCACATAATATTTTAAATCCGCAAGATGGTTCGCCCGTGACTTTACCGTCGCAGGATATGGTTTTGGGTTTATATTATTTAACGAAAGAACGCAAATCCATTCCCGAAAATCCGGTACGTGGTGAAGGCAGAAAATTCTATTCTTCGGAAGAAGTGATTATCGCTTACAACGAAAATCAAGTAGATTTACACGCCATCATTCAATGTCGTGTACGAATTGAAGAAAACGGCAAACTTGTTCACAAATTGATGAAAACGACCGTCGGTCGCGTCTTATTCAACGAAGCAGCGCCGAAAACAGTTCCTTTCATTGATATTGTATTGACTAAGAAAAACTTGAAAACAGTTATTAGCGACATCATCAAACGTACCAACTTTGGTGTGACTGCGGATTTCTTGGATAATATTAAAGAATTAGGTTTCTATTGGTCCTTTAAAGCCGGTCTATCATTTAATCTTGGTGATTTAGTTACGCCGCCCGCAAAAGCAAAAATTTTGGAAGGAGCACAAGCAGAAGTAGATGAAGTTTGGGATTCGTATAACATGGGTTTAATCACCAATAACGAACGCTACAATCAAATTATTGATAAATGGGGTGAAGCGGACAATAAGGTGACGCATATTTTGATGGACGAACTCAAAGAACACAAACAAGGTTTTAACTCGGTTTTCATGATGTTGGATTCCGGTGCGCGTGGTTCACGTCAACAGATTAAACAGTTGTGCGGTATGCGTGGTTTGATGGCAAAACCGCGTAAATCCGGCGACACAGGTGGTGCTATCATTGAAAATCCGATTTTATCGAACTTCTCTGATGGTTTATCCGTTTTGGAATATTTCCTTTCAACGCATGGTGCGCGTAAAGGTTTGGCAGATACAGCTTTGAAAACGGCAGATGCGGGTTATTTAACACGTCGTCTCGTGGATGTGGCGCAAGATGTCGTTATTCGCGAAGAAGATTGTAATACGTTGCGCGGTATAGAAACTTCCGCTTTACAAGAAGGTGATAAAGTTATCGAAACGCTTTACAATCGCATTCGGGGTCGTTTTACTTTGCACGATGTTTTGCATCCGGATACAGACGCACTTATTTTACCGGCAGGTGAATTTATTACTGAAGATAAAGCCGCTGAAATTGAAAAAACAGGTATCGAATCTGTAACAATTCGCTCGGTTTTGACTTGTGAAAGTAAAAAAGGCTGTTGTACAAAATGTTACGGTCGCAATCTCGCTACCGGACGTATTTCCGAAGCGGGTGATGCAAGCGGTATTATCGCAGCACAATCTATCGGCGAACCGGGTACACAGTTAACACTCCGTACATTCCACGTGGGTGGCACTGCAACCGTAAGCAAACAAGAAAGTGAATTTTTCGCGCCTGTAAATGGTAAAGTGGAGTATGATGAAATTCAAGTCGTTGAATATAAAGAACCAAACGGCAACGTGAGCAATGTTGTTTTCTCGCGCACAGGTGAATTGCGTATTTTGGATCCGAAAACTAAAAAAGTTTTAGCAACCAACGTCGTTGTTTACGGCTCGACCATTTTCGTTAAAGACAGTGATGATATCAAACGCGGCGATAAAATTTGCTCTTGGGATCCGTTCAATGCTGTTATCATTTCCGATAAAGCCGGCATTATTCAATTCCAAGATCTCGAAGATAATATCACTTACCGTGAAGAACGCGATGATGCTACCGGTTTTGCCGAAAAAATCATCATCGAATCGCGTAATAAACGTAAAGTACCGGTTATCCGAATTATCAATAAAGATGGCGATGAACTTAAATCTATCAGTTTACCGGTAGGTGCTTATTTGTCGGTTGAAGATGGACAAACCATCGAAGCCGGTCATCGCGTTGTGAAAATTCCGCGTAAGATGAGTAAAGTACAGGATATCACCGGCGGTTTGCCGCGTGTTACCGAACTTTTCGAAGCGCGAAACCCATCGAATCCGGCGGTTGTTTCAGAAATTGATGGCGAAGTTATTCTCGGTAAAGTGAAACGCGGTAATCGCGAAGTATCCATTCGCGCTCGTGACGGACAAGAACGTAAATATTTGGTATCTTTATCTAAACATATTTTGGTGCAAGACGGTGATTTCGTGCGTGCATGTACGCCCCTTTCCGATGGTGCGATTGCGCCGCGTGATATTTTAGCGATTAAAGGACCTTTTGCAGTACAGCAGTACCTCGTGAACGGTGTACAAGAAGTCTATCGCTCGCAAGGTATCACCATCAACGATAAACATATCGAAGTTATCGTGCGTCAAATGATGCGCCGCGTAGAAATCGCCGATCCGGGCGACACTACGTTCTTGGAAGGTGAACCGGTAGAACGTTTAGAATTTTTAGCAGTCAATGATGAAATTTACGATAAAAAATATATTACGGATGCCGGTGATTCAAGCCGTCTCCACGCCGGTCAATTGGTTACCTTGCGTCAAGTGAGAGAGGAAAATTCATTTTTGAAACGTAACGACAAAAAACTCGCTCAATTCCGCGATGCTGTACCGGCGACTTCAACACCGTTGTTGCTCGGTATCACCAAATCATCGCTCGGAACAGAAAGCTGGATTTCTGCCGCCTCGTTTCAAGAAACGACGAAAGTACTTTCCACCGCCGCCATCGCCGCCAAACGCGATTACTTGGAAGGCTTGAAAGAAAATGTCATTGTAGGCAAACGCATTCCTGCCGGTACCGGCATGAAACAATTCGCCAATGCCGTCGTGACAACACGCTTGCAAGCCGAAGCCGCAAAAGCGCAAAGTATTCTCGACGATTTAGATATGGATTATGAAGAAGAATACGTAGGTGACGAAAATGAACTGTAAAATTAGCCTTTAAATATCAGCTATCAGTTATTAGTCTTCAGCAAAAAACTGATGGCTGATAACTGAAGGCTGATAAATCACAATCGGTAAAACGTTTGTGATTTTTTTTTGCAAAAAAAAAAGCTCGAATTAAATTAATTCGAGCTTTTATGTAAAAAACTTACTAGACATTTTTTTATTATAAAATCTAAAATTCTACTAATTTATAAGTTTGTTGCAGTTTTGTAAAATTCGTTGCCTTAATAAGTGTGTTAGTTCATAATGTAATTTTTTGTTTTATAAAGTTTTTTTTATTTTGATGCGAAGAGTTAAAATCAAAAGAAAAAATCTTTGTTTCTTAATTCTCAATCGTATAAGTTATTTTTCTAAATAGAAAAGTTTGCAATAAGGTATGTCCGCTTGAAAAAATTTGTAAGATTTGTTCTTATCTAAAATACGCTTTTGCTACATCTACAAGATTCATTTTTGTTTCTATTCAATCAAAGTGCTTGTTCATAACGTCCTTGATTGTTTTATTTTTTAAGTTGTCTAGGTTTCGTTCTAAAGTGTGTAATAAGTTTTGCCCGCCGCTAAAAATTTGTAAGATTCGTTAATTGATGGAAAGTTGAAATTATATACATCCATTTTCCATTTTCCATAAATCTTTTGTTTGTTTTGATAATACAAAGGTAGTCTCTGAGTACAACAAGGGCAAGAGTTAAATTTCATAGAAATATTTATTGCTTATCTAAAATATTAATTGTCAGTTGTTTATTGAATTCGGTAGCTTTAAAATTACCATTTGTACAGTATAAAAAAATGTATTAAAAACTATAAAAAATTGCATTACTACCATTAATCCGGTCACGATTTTAAGTTTTGGATTTGTTATTTAAAAATTAAAAAATCGAAGACTGTAAGATTCTTCTATCATTATCATTTTATTTTTATCTTTGAGAGTTGTAAAACAAATCAAAAATCCAAAAGCTAAATTATGTTTGCAATTTTCATCGCAGTACTGACACGTTTGTTTGCTATCGTCAATCCGATGGGTGTTGTACCGATGTTTTTAACCATGACATCGAATTATACTGAACAAGAACGCAAACACACCGCACTCACTACAAGTATGTATTTTGTCGGTATCCTTTTGGTGTTTTTTTGGGCAGGTACTTATATTTTAAGTTTTTTCGGCTTATCCATCAATGCTTTGCGCATCGCCGGCGGATTAGTTATTCTGAGTTCGGGTTATGCGCTACAAAATGATAAATTTGCAGAAAATCGCGCCATGAATGCCGAAGCACAAGCAGAAGCGATGCATAAACCGGATATTTCATTCTCGCCATTAGCAATGCCGATGTTGTCAGGTCCGGGCTCAATATCTTTATTGGTCGGCTTCTTTGCAGAATATGAAACGTTGAATGAACGTTTAATCATTACGACTGTCATTATTATAAATGGTTTTATTGTTTACGGTATTTTATATCTTGCACCATTTTTTTATCGCATTCTGGGTGTAACCGGATTAAAAGCCGGTGCACGTATCATGAGTTTTATTACTATGGCTATTGGTGTACAATATATAATCACCGGTGTTGTAGCGTTGGTTAATTCGTTGATTGGTTGATTGGTGATTGGCTGGTTGGTGATTGGTTTATTGGTGATTGGTTTGAATTTTTTTTTGAAAAAATCTTTGAAATCTTTAAATCCTTTAATCTTGGTTTTTTTTGAAATTTTTTTTTGAAATTTTTAAACATTTTAATTATGGTTTTTTTTGAAAAAATTTTGTCATAGTACACATAAATAATTATAGCTTTTAAAATAATTTTTAATTCCTAATTCTTAATTTTTAATTCGTGAAAAGTGTTTTTATCGTTTCCGCCGTGCGTACGCCGATAGGCAGTTTTGGCGGCGTTTTTTCTGATACATCTGCTGTTCAACTTGGTGCTATGGCAATTAAAGAATCCCTTCAACGATTGACGAATGATGATTTTAAATCAGAAATCCAAAATTCAAAATCTAAAATAGTTGTGGAGGTGATTATGGGTAATGTCGTATCGGCAAATTTAGGACAAGCACCGGCGCGACAAGCGGCGATTTTTGCCGGCTTACCCACTTCCGTTGTTTGTACTACTGTGAATAAAGTTTGTGCTTCGGGTATGAAAGCGATTGCTTATGGCGTGCAAAGTATTCTACTTGAACAGAGCGAAGTTGTCATTGCTGGCGGTATGGAAAATATGTCGCAAGCCCCCTTCTATATTCCCAAAGCGCGATTCGGATATAAATACGGCAATGGCGAACTCATTGACGGGCTTTCAAAAGATGGTTTACTTGATGTTTATCAACAATCTGCCATGGGTGTTTTTGCGGATAATACAGCTAAGAAATATAATATTTCCAGAGAACAACAGGACGCATTTGCTATTAGTTCTTATCAACGCGCAGCAGCAGCAACGCAAGCAGGCAATTTCAGGGAAGAAATTGTACCGATTGAAATCTCTACTCGAAAAGGAACAGTGACTGTTACCGAAGACGAAGAATATAAAAACGTGATGTTCGATAAAATTCCGACACTACGTCCGGCATTTACAAAAGACGGCACCGTCACAGCCGCCAATGCTTCCACCATTAATGACGGTGCGAGTGCTTTAATATTAGTCAGCGAAAAAATTGTTAAGCAATATCATTTAAAACCGATAGCGCGAGTTGTGAGTTTTGCCGATGCCGAACAAGCCCCCGAATGGTTTACGACAGCTCCGGTAAAAGCTGCACCGTTGGCACTTAAACGCGCCGGCTTAAAATGGAGCGATATTTCTTTTACTGAAGTCAATGAAGCCTTTTCTGTTGTTCCGCTTACCTTCATGCAATCTTTCGATTTATCGCCTGAAAAAGTAAATATTCATGGTGGTGCTGTTGCTATCGGTCATCCGCTCGGTTGTTCAGGTGCGCGAATCGTTACAACTTTGAACAGTATTTTGCACCAAAACAACGCAAGATATGGCTTAGCTGCTATTTGTAATGGCGGCGGCGGTGCTTCAGCTATGATAATTGAAAGACTTTAGCCTTCAGCTTTTAGCTATCAGCATTTAATATAAAACTGATAGCTGATAGCTAAAGATTAAAGTCAATTAAATTTAGTATTTTTGGCGAAAAATAACCTGCGCTCAAGCATTAGGATATTCAATTAACCGGTAACAATTAACAATTAACAATTAATGAAAACGCTTTACGCACTGATTATTGCCATAGACAATTATCCGATTCCTGCGCATCAATTACAAGGATGTGTAAATGATGCGACAGCCTTTGCTAATTACTTAGCAAATTATTGCAAAGCTAACGGTATTAACTACGTAAAAAAACAATTGTTCGATGCCGATGCCAAACGTTTAAATGTTGAAAACGGTTTTACGCACTTTAATGCGGCTACCGATAAAGATATCTGTATTTTATATTATTCCGGTCATGGTTCAAGAATGCCGGCAGCACCGGAATTTTGGGATGCATCAGACGGACAGAGTGAAACGATTGTGTGTTACGACAGTCGTTTGACGGGCGGGCGCGATATGATTGATAAAGAATTAGGCTATTTAATTTGGTCGGCAAAAAAAACTAAAAACTTTCACTTTTTAGTTGTCATGGATTGCTGCCATTCGGGTTCCAATACGCGCGATTTGAATGTGCGTGTGCGTATGGCTGAACCAAGTACTTACACGCCTAAAAGCGTGAGTGAGTTTGTCGGCTTTCAAAATTATATTAATTTTCAACCGCCGGGGGCGCGATATATTCATTTAGCCGCAGCAAAAAATGAAGAAACAGCAAAAGAATTGAATATTAATAATGTTTCGCGCGGTGTTTTCACTTACTCATTAATTGAGACGCTGCAAGAAACTGGCGGACTTATTAATTATGCCGACCTCATTCAACGCATCAGATTAAAAGCACGCAATCGTGTCGTTGAACAAACGCCGCAAATGAATCCTTATGGCGGCAGCAGTGATGTCGTTTTATCTTTCCTCGGAGAACTGCGTCAACAAGGCAATTTTATTGCGAATTATGATAACAAAGACGGTTGGATTGCAAATATCGGCAGTGTTCAAGGCGTTTCAGCACAATCCGTTTTTGCCGTTGAAACAGTATCGAATGATGTACCTGTTTCACAATTATTACCGAATTATAGTAAACTAAGTGGTTTAGACGGCGCAGATACGAACAAACAATACAATGCAAAAATAAAAAATTGGGGTGCCGGCAATATTAATTTGAAAAAACGAGTCGTAGCATTTTCCGAAGACAGTGAAACATCAGGTGTACAAATACTTAACCAAGCTGTTTCTCAAAATCCGCCGGCAAATTTTGTTGTTGTTCCGGATACTAAATTCGCCGATTACGTCATTCGCGCATGGGATAATACTTATCGTTTAACAACACCCGATAGCAGCGTGCCGCTATTTCGGCGCATACAAGGTTACAGTATTGCTTCGGCAACGGAATTTATTGAAGATATTAAAACGGCTGCCAATTGGCGCAATCGTTTAGAATTAACTAATGCAACTTCTACAATTGCACAAAATGCAATTTCAATTACTTTTTTTGATGCGCAGCAACGTGAATCCAAAGACCGCGTATTTACTCAAGCCAATAAAGACAGCGATGTGGTGATGCAAATGTGTATTACTAATCGCGATACGCGACCGTTATGGATAAGTTGTGTGTATTTCAGTTCCGATTTCTGTATTACTAATCAGTTTATGCCCAAACGTTTTTTAAATCCCGGAGAAACGGCTTGGTTAGAATACCTCAATTCACGAGAAATACCGCTGTACATTCAACCTGAATTTTTAAGTTGGGGTGTGAATACACTGAATGAATATTTTAAAATATTTGTTAGTACCGACGAATTGGATACTTACATTCATAACCAAGATCCATTGCCTTTAGATATGCGCAAGGCTCAAACTACACGTGCAATAGGTCGGGTTCAAAGTAATTCTATTCCATTATCTGATTGGCGTTGTTTTGATATTGATTTTACGACGGTTTGTCCGTTGCAGCCAACAACTATTTCGGGCAGTAGAAGTATTAACGCCATTAATGTGCCGATTGAAACGCCACTCGGCTTTTCTGCGGCTTTTACACCGACTTCATCGGAGTATTTACAAAATTCGGCAAATTCTTATGCGCCGCCAAAATTTCCTTTCATTTATAAAATTTCAAACGCCGGCATCACCGAAGGTTTGAATAACGCACCAAAATTAGATGTACTCATTTTAGAAAACATCGTTGGTACTGTTTCAAAACTTCAACCGTTAAAAATTAATTGTCCTTTTTATAAAGACAAAGCATTAATAGTACCTTTTAGTTACGATGCCGTTGCGAATACGTTTTCACCCATTGGAAGTCCTTCCGCAAACGGTGTGATTGTAATTGAAAAACTTTTTCCGACAAAAGATATTGCTAATAAATCTTTTATTTTTTTTAAACAAATGACGGTTTGATAGTTAATTATTATAACAAAACAATCAATTTAACCAAAGAAGCACATAGAATTTTCTTTTCTATGTGCTTCTTTGGTTAAAAATATTATAGAACTATTAACTTTTAAAAAATTCCTGTTACACCTATTTTAGTTTTACTATCTTATGAACAACACGATCTTCTTGGCTGTTCACCATTAAATAATATATACCATCCGGAAACGCAGAAATATCTAAATTCGTATTATAGAGCAGCGTTTCCTCTGGTTTATGCTGTTGCAACAGTAATCGCCCATTGGTGTCGTAAAGATTAATTTGAATCGTTGATATAACTGACGGCGTGATTGTCACTTGAAAAACACCTTGTGTCGGGTTTGGCGATACAGTCGAATTAAGCAAAGTCTTTGGTACATAGGTTGTTCCAATAAGTGGTAAAACCGGTGGCGTGTTGTCGCCCACGACTGTAATTTCATCTATACGTCCGCTGCCTGATGCCGTTACCGAAGCATTAAGCGGACTTACGTTGGAAGTCAATAACCACCGAATTTGAACTTGTACTTGATTGGCACAAACTGCCGGCAA
>JAYTNA010000663.1:0-6167 GCA_043748865.1 Saprospiraceae bacterium | reverse complement strand
GCACAAAAAAAGCCCGAACAGAAATGTTTGGGCTTTTTTATTTCATGTAGTGACAGATCGCGACCTGTCATTACATGAAATAAATAAAATAAAAAAATCGCGTAAAGAAAAATTTCTCTACGCGATTTTTTTATACCGTAATTACCCTTTAACCATTATAAATACGATTTCATATCCGGACTGTTATACGATTTGCGCAAACGACGAATGGCACGTTCTTTAATTTGACGCACGCGTTCGCGGGTTAAACCATATAGTTCGCCAATTTCTTCCAAAGTCAACGCTTTAAATTCATTTAAGCCATAATAAGCAGAAATAACATCTTTTTCGCGATCCGAAAGAATGGATAAACCTTGACGCACTTCTTCACGCAAAGATTCATCTAATAGTTCACTGTCCGGAGCAATATCGTCAGTGCTGACATATACATCTAGCATTGTCGCATCGCTGTCTTCGCCGCCGAGCGGAGAATCCATAGAAACATGGCGCGTGTTTGAGCGCAACATATTGGAGATTTCTTTCGGTGTCATATCCAAAAGTTCACCTAATTCTTCGTTGCTAGGTTCGCGTTCAAATTCTTGAACAAAACCAATGTATGCTTGATTGACTTTATTATAAGAACCCACTTTGTTTAATGGCAAACGCACGATACGGCTATGTTCAACGATAGATTGCAAAATAGATTGGCGAATCCACCACACAGCATAGGAAATAAATTTAAAACCTTTGGTTTCATCGAAACGACGCGCCGCTTTCATCAAACCGACATTACCCTCGTTGATAAGGTCACTCAAAGTCAAACCTTGATTTTGATATTGCTTTGCCACCGATACTACGAAACGCAAATTGGCTTCAGTCATTCTTTCCAATGCTTTTTCATCGCCGGCACGAATGCGACGCGCTAAATCTGCTTCTTCATCCGCAGAAAGCATTGAGATTTTACCGATGTCGTTGAGATATTTGTCGAGTGCGACACTCTCACGACTGGTAATTTTGTTAGTAATTTTTAATTGACGCATCTCTTCGAGTCTTTAAGTAAGTTCTGTGACTATAATTGTAAAATACGGTTTAAGGACAAAAAAGTTTTCTTTTGAGTAAGTTTCGTTATTGTATAATTACAAATTAGTTGCCAAAAAAGTTCCATCGCCCAACTTTAATTAAATGTTAAAGAAAATACAACGGTTTGGGTAAATAATGAACAATGAAAAATGAAAAATAAAAAGATGGACGGACAACGGACAATGTATTCTTTGTATTTCGGTATTCATTATCTTTTTCTTTTTTACAAAAGAAAAGTGAACAGCACGATCTCTACTGCTTACTTATATAACGTATGAAATCGTTAAACGTCACAAGTTTTTAGCCGGTTCGTTGGTTAGTTTTATTTTTTATAAATTCTTTTTTGAATTTTTTTTTGAAAATTAAAAAAGCCCCTCTCGACATTACACCGATAGAGGCTACTAAACATATTTCAATCCGTAAAAAATTAATCAATCATCAACTATCAATTTTTGAAAATCGCTTTTGTCACATCGCGTTTATCTTTTGATGAAACACGCAATAAATATTGACCGTTACCGAGTGTGCTTATATCAAAGTGTTCGGTTGTACCTGAAATTGCTTTTTCAATCGTGTGCGACACAACCGCTACGCCGATTTGATTGAATAAAGTAATCGTCACGTTGCTGCCGGCAAACTCTTTCATATCCACTTCGATATAATCATCTGCCGGATTAGGGTAAACATTTATGCCAATCGTTTTCGAGAAATTCGCTTTAAGCAATTCTGAAGTTGATTTTTGTCCGTCTAAGTTTGTAATTTCTACGCGGTAAAAATTATCACCTTCAGAGGGTTGTGCGTCGTAAATCGAATATGTTTGCAGTGAATTGTCGGAAGTTTTATTATTTATAATAGCTACTTTTTCAAATTCGCTTGTAGCAATGTTTAATTTTTGAACCGTAAAGTAATCCACTTCATAACCTAAGTTATTTGTAAAATCAACGCGATTACGTGTCGCTTCGGCAGATGCACTTGCTTCAAATACTTTTGAAGATTGTGCGTGATAACAATACCAACCGCAATTTGAAGTTCTTGGTGCTTCAACTTCTTCAATATCCCATTCTTGATTGTCTGAACCTTTAGAGTCATAAGAAATACAGCTTGCACCTTTTTCTTTTGATGCACCTGAAATATCCGCTACTTTTCCGGAAGAACGGTTTCTGTAAGTGTGGCTGCCATCAGCATTTAATTCAACTTTCCAATCGCATTGACCGTCGTTATCATAATTATTTTGGAAAATTTGCGCACCGTTCCAATTGTTTTTACAAGTCAAGTATTTTCCGCTTTGAACGTTTTGCAATTTGAAACAACCGTTTGTTGTAGGTGTAAAATTCCATTTTTGACAATTATTGCCACTGTAATCATTTTGTACGCAATTTGCAAATGCACAATAAGAACCGCCATTTGTTTCCAAAGATTTCCCTGAATGTCTGTTCACAACTTTGTAACATTTAGTCGGGTCAATTACCGGCGTCGGTTTGTTAACAGTAATCGTGAAAGAACAAGTAGCGAAGTTGCCTTTTGCATCTGTTGCTTTGTAAGTTACAGTGCTGACACCATAACCAATACAAGAACCACTTTTCGGACCGGCGGTATGTGTAACTGTTGCAATGCTGCAATTATCCGTTGCAATTGCATCCGCCCACGTAAATGATGTCCAACAAGAAACATTATTTGTTGGCGTTTTAGTCATATTTGCCGGACAAACGATTGTCGGTGGTGTAACGTCGTTGTCGCAATGATTTACACTCGTGCCGCAAGGAATTTCTACGATACACCAGTTAGTTGACATGCAAGTAATATCATTCCATTTACCGCTATTATATAATTGTACACAGTTTTCGTTACCGCCATAATTATTCGGTTCGCCGGCATTCCAATTGAAATAAGAACCTTGGAAAGTACCGTCACTACATTGCCATTTAGAATTGCTGCGTGTTAAACCCAACCAACAATTACCTGTTCCGAGTTTTCCTGCCAAGAAACTATTTTGTCCGCCATCTTTAATAATCGGCAAACGACCACCGATAGCAGCACATAAAGTTAAAGCTGTTGCATAATTAGGATCACCCGTTACAATGTATTTGTAATAATCACTGCCATTATAGCTGCCCAAAAACATATAACCCGGAATGTTGCGGTCTGTCCCACAAACAGGTTTATTAATTGTAATTGTGAAAGAGCAAGTTGCCGCATTACCGGCTGAATCTACTGCTTTGTAAGTGACAGTGCTGACACCATAACCGATACAAGAACCGCTTTTCGGACCTGAAACTTGTGTGACAGTTGCGCCACAATTATCTGTTGCCGTTGCATCTGCCCAAGTAAATGATGTCCAACAATTAGCAGCATTTAGTACCGGTGATTTAGACATATTTGCCGGACAACTAATTTCCGGTGCTTGCGTATCGCCTGTTACAGTTACTTTGAATGAACAAGTTACTGTTTGACCGTTTAATGTTGCAATATAAGTTACTATTGTTGTTCCAATCGGGAAAGCATCACCCGGTTTGTAATTAGATATAATTACAGGCGTACCGCAAGTTGAAGTTGCCGTCGGTGCTGTCCAAGTAGCAACAGCAGAAGTTTTTCCGCACGCTGCTTGTAAAGTAATATCTCCCGGTTTGCTCGAAGTAATAAAACTTAAAGTACAAGCATCAACTGTTACAGTCACCGTTGTCGTATTAGACGTACCGTTGGATGCCACAATTTTATAAGTGAAAACATCCGTTCCGCTAAATCCTGCGTTTGGAGTGTAAAAAAATTGACCATTCACTATTTGCGCCGTTCCGTTTGCAGGATTAGTTATAATCATCAATACCGGATTTGTTCCGCCATTCAAATTGTCATTATTCAATGAAGCAATTGTAACGGGTGTATTTTGCGGTGTTGTTGTCGCATCCGGATTTGCTATCGGTGTAGGTTGCGGTGCCGGAATTGTAACAGTTACAGTGGCAACGTTTGAAATACCATTTTCATTAGTGATTGTATAAGTGAATGAATCCATTCCCGAAAAACCTGTATTTGGTGTATAAACGAATTGATTGTTTGCATTCAAACTCACTGTACCATTTGCCGGTTGGGAAATAATAGTTACTTTTTGCAAAGTACCGTTAACGGCATCGTTTGTCAATTCAGTAATTGTTACCGGTGTGTTGACAGCCGTTGTTGTTGCGTCGTTATTGGCAATCGGTAAAAGACCTGAACTCACAACTATTTTTGAACCAGTAAGATTTAAAGAACCGCAAATTGTTCCGCCACCTTCAATCAATTGAGCTTCAACTTGGGAAGCAGTTGTTGTCCCGAACTGAATTTTAGATAAATCTAAAGTCGTCGGATCAAAAATTAAAACATGAACCCGATAAGTACCTGCCGAATTAACGGTGAAAAAATTTGTCGGATTAGCACCGACAATCGTTAAATTATCACCTTGTGTTAAAACATAAGTAGAAAAAGAACCCGCCGGAATTTTACTGTCCGCAGTTGGTTGTCCTTGAATAGTTGCCGCACCGTTTTGAAGCGTAACTGTTGTAGATTTTAAAGCCACTGTTCCTGCTGATGCGCCGCAAGTATTTCCGCCACCATTGTTACATTTCGGTGTCGGAGCTCCGCTCAATAAAAAAGCAAAATCTGCTTCAGAAAAACCTTGAACATAATCGTGTAAAACGATAGAAGCATCGGTTGGTTGAGAAACAATTTTCCAAGAAAACCATGCTGCACCACCATTTAAAGTATAATCTTCTTGACTGTCGAAAATTTGATCAGCACCTATACCCACTTGAAAATCGTGCATAAAGAGCGATACTGATAATTGACTACCTGCCAAACCATCTGTACCTGTTAAAGTACCCGTAAATTGAGGATAATAATACCATGATGTAGTCGGCACACCTGTATTATTATAAGGTCCACCCGCAGGAGAAGTGTAAGTACGTCCCGACAAATTCAGAACGACACTAAAACGACGTGTCGGCGTTAAATCGCCGAAAAGTTTAAGTGTTCCTTTCAATTGTGCCGTACCGTCGCCATTTTCTTGAAATGTTGTTCCGGTTTCGAAAAGCCACGAAGCATCTGATGGACCTGTGAGCAAATTACTCATAATCATTCCAATATCATCCCATTGATTACTGTTGGTTGATTTGGCATTCGTAACTGTTCTCGTAACATTTGGACAAGTTTGTGCCGATATGTTGTCACTGAAAGTTAAAAAAATAAACGCGAAAAGGAGTGTGAACTGACTCCAAGTCAAGTTGAGTTTGTTCATCTTGAAATAAATTTTCTAGTTAATAAATAAATTAAGAAGTAGTAAAAAAACCGACTTGGAGGGAACAGCTGGTTGTTGGTTATGAGTTATTGGTTATAAGTTATTGGTTGTAAATTATTGAGTAAAACCAATAACCAATATCCAATTGCACATTAGACTTCAAAAGTAAAGCCGGCGATACACTTTTGCAGAAAAAAATCGCGTTTTAGATGTCACAAAACGAAAAATACCATTCAAAGAATACAGTATGATTTTATAATTAAAAATATATCTACCCGATTGAAATTAGAAATGAGAAAATCAATCCCGAATTAAGAATTACGAAAAAAAAATAACCACATAGTAAGGGCGGAAAATCTGTAATTTATCAGCGAGTGTGAAGCCCCTTTCTAAATCAAAAACCAAAAACCAAAAATTTGTTAATTAAAATCAAAAATCAAAAATTCTAAATCGTAATTGAATAAATGTTTTCTAATAAGATTTTTCGTTGTAAAAAAAATTGTTACTTTTGATGATCGTAAGCCGAAAAATATAAAATGAAAAATACTGCATGGGCGACGAGAAGTCAAAAAAATTGTACTCGGATACAAGGCATTAAACGAAAAACGAATAATGAAAAACGAAAAGTAAATTTACTTCTCATTTTTAGTTTTTTGTTTTTTGTCACAGGTAGAGTTGACGCACAAAACAATTTTCAAAATGCTGCCTATAAAAATCAATTAGCCGTTGCCGATGGCTTGATTGCTCACGACAGTATCATTGAAAGTCTTGGTATTGTAGAAAACATTTACAAAGAAACAGAGGCAAAGAAAGATAAATATGCACAAGCAGAAAGCCTCATGCG
>JAYTNA010000662.1:0-3135 GCA_043748865.1 Saprospiraceae bacterium | reverse complement strand
AGCTTCTCATCATTAGTTACCGAATTATTTGCCGGTAGCTGATTGCTGATAGCTGCCGGCTTAACTAAACTTTCTTGAACATTTACGTCCGGTTTATTCACGATAATGTTATCAATATCCACTAATTTATTCGGCAGATTCATAAAATTGGTTTCCAATTTTAAATCTTCGAGCCGAACAGTGATGCGTCGCCCTTCAATTTCATCATTATTATCCACTTCAATATTGTGCACACTGATGAGGGCTACGCGAATATCCGGCAAAGGGCTTTGCGGTTGATTTTTTTTCTTATCTTTTGTAGGATTGAAAAAACTAATTATGAAAGCAAGGTTATCGTCTTTTTTTCCTTTTTCGTGTTTCAATCGCAGAACCACATCGGATAAACTCAAATGCCGCAATTGAAAAACTCCCAAAGGCACATACGCCGGATTTAAACCGGAATCTAATTTTTTTATACTCAGAAGTGTATCTTCCGGCGCAAATTGATTGCCGACATACAAACCGTTAATGGTTATATCGCCGACAAAATTCACACTGAATTCATCAATCTTAACTTTGGTATTTAATTTTTTGGAAAGATAATTTGAACTCGTGTCTATTATTTTTTGCTGAACGGCAGGAATTTGAAGGACGAAAACTAAAGTAAAAAACAGCAACAACAACACAAGGCACACTCTAAATACCAAACGCACTAATCTACCCCACACCGAGTTTTTTTCCGGCGGCGGCACACCGACATAATTATCGGCATTAGTAATTGGTATATTCTCCGGCGTACCGAGTGGGTCTGAAATCATTTTTTTTCTTAATTGTAGTGTTGCTGCTAATTTTAACGAATTTATACCTGCAAAAATACTTATGATAAAATCATAAACCAATTTTCTTTGCAATAAACAAAAAAATGATGAGATTTGGTATGTGAATAAATAGATTTAACAACTGATTAATAGTTCTATTAAGCCATTATCAACATGAGAGGAATTTGGATAATAAAAAATTTGAAATTATCGAAGTAGGTTTAAAACGCAATGAGAAACCAAATAATTGGGATTAAAAAACAAAAAACTATTTATTTTACGGAAATATCCATAGAAATGATAGAAAGAATTATAGAAGATATAATTAATAAGAAATTATGCGATGGTAAAGCCATCATTTTTTTGGTGCGCGAGCTTATCCGAACGAAGTGACGCATATTATACATCCAAATAATATTGAGCAATTTTTGTTAGAAAATTATTTTACAAATTTAATGGATATGATTTTACACGCAAAAAAATTTACGCTTCGCCCCGTTGTACTTACCGATGCTGCTTCAATTGCACTTTATGCGAATAATTCAAAAATTTCTCAAAATGTACGCGATGCCTTTCCGAATCTATACAGCTTAGAGGTAGAGGATGCCGTAAAATTTATAGAAATGACAATACTCGAAGAAACAAACCTGCAAACACATTTTACAATTGATATCAACGGTGCCGCAGTCGGTATAATTGGCTTGCACTCGAAAACCGATGTTTACAGAAAAAATATGGAAATCGGATATTGGCTAGGCGAATCTTTTTGGAATCAAGGCATACTTACCGACACCGTTAAGTTGGTTGTGACTTACGCTTTTTCACATTTCGAGATATGTAGAATATATGCGGGTGTTTTTTCAAGTAATCCCGCATCTATGCGCGTTTTAGAAAAGGCAGATTTTACATGTGAAGCTGTTTTTAAAAATGCCGTATTTAAAACCGATTGGCTTTTAGATGAATATATTTATTCGATTACAAAATAAAATTTAGAAGGTTTCAAAAAATAAATGTTCTTAAGTTTTAAATACGAGCAGCAAAAAAATTATTATGGCAACATTCAAAGAAAAAACAAATCAGCAGTTCTCTAAAGATTATTCAAAAAGTATTAAGCACAAAGAATTGAAACAATGGGTGCATGAAACGGCTGAACATTGCCGACCGGACAACATTCATTGGTGCGACGGTTCGCAAGAAGAGTACAATCACATCTGCCAAGATTTAGTGAACAAAGGCACTTTCATTCGACTCAATCCGGAAAAAAGACCGAACAGTTTCGCGTGTTTTTCAGACCCAAGCGATGTAGCGCGTGTGGAAGACCGCACTTATATATGTAGTTTGAGAAAAGAAGACGCCGGTCCGACAAATAATTGGGAATCACCGAAAGAGATGAAAGCGATATTAAATCCGCTTTTAGAAGGTTGTATGCGCGGTCGCACGATGTATGTTATTCCGTTCAGTATGGGTCCGGTCAGTTCGCCATTGTCGCATATCGGCGTTCAACTCACAGATTCAGAATACGTTGTGACGAATATGAAAATTATGACGCGCATGGGAAAGCGTGCCATAACTGCATTAGGCAATGCCGGCGATTTTGTAAAATGTTTACATACCGTGGGCGCACCGCTCGAAAAAGGCACGGCCGATAAAAAGTGGCCCTGCAATCCAACCGTTAAATATATAGTGCACTATCCGGAAGAACGTTCCATTGTGTCGTATGGTTCCGGTTATGGCGGCAACGCATTGCTTGGAAAAAAATGTTTTGCTTTGCGCATAGCCTCATCTATGGCGCGAGAAGAAGGTTGGCTCGCCGAACATATGCTGATTGTGGGTGCAGAAAGCCCAACCGGTGAAAAAACTTATGTTGCAGCTGCATTTCCGAGTGCTTGCGGTAAAACTAATTTTGCGATGCTTATTCCCCCTGCCGGACTTGACGGTTGGAAAATTACGACTATCGGCGATGATATAGCTTGGATAAAACCGGACGAAAACGGTATTCTTTACGCTATCAATCCGGAAGCCGGTTATTTCGGTGTAGCACCGGGTACGAATGTAAAAACAAATCCGAATGCGATGGCAACAATTGCATTGAATACAATTTTTACGAACGTAGCAATCACACCGGACGGTGATGTTTGGTGGGAAGGTATGACAAAAGAAATTCCGGAAGGTTTGACGGATTGGACGGGCAATCCTTACGATAAAAAATCCGGCAAACCTGCTGCTCATGCAAACGCGCGTTTTACTGCGCCCGCTGCACAAAACCCTTGTATTGACCAGAAGTGGGAAAATCCTAAAGGCGTACGTATTCGCGCATTTATTTTCGGCGGACGCAGAA
>JAYTNA010000661.1:0-1272 GCA_043748865.1 Saprospiraceae bacterium | reverse complement strand
GGTTCCGGTTTCAATAATGTAAATTGCGGATGTTGGAATGTCCACTTTGACACATCAGCGTTATCAGCCACCAAATAAATATGGTGAGTCGGATGCGATTGTTTGATGAGTGATTGCACTAAAGGTTCGGCTATATCTGCATTGCGATAAGCCGTTATAATATTGGCGTAACTGTAATTCTCTATTTTACTAATGTGCTTGCGAGAAATAGGATCGTTAGATGCTAAACCTATCAAAACAATAAAAAAAGGGAGGAGTAAGAAAAAAATAATTACGGAGGAGAAAATATAAAAAAACATTTTTAGGAATGATAAATGATGAATGATGAATAAGTATGTGAATGTAAATAGACAATTTTTTTAAAATTTCGTAATTAATTGAAAAAAAAATTATTACGAAATTCATCATTTATCATTCATCATTCATCATTATTTAAAAAACTCCAAATTGTCTGTTGATTTGCCGCGCACGTCGCGCATATTCCAACGCACGGCTTTTATAAAAACGGCAATGTGTTTAAAACGACCGGTAATAAAAAAACTGAAAATATTTTTAGGAATTGTGGCGCAAGCCATAAACGCTGAAAAAGCAATTAAATGTCGGTTAGAAAAATTACGTCGCATAAAAAGAATACGGTTTCGATTCAAATAATAAGTTTTAAGTGTTGAAGCCTCACCGACACTTGCAGATTCTTTATGATACACCCGCGCATTTGGTTCAATATAGATTTCATATCCGGCTTTCCTGATGCGCTCACACCAATCTAATTCTTCATAATAAAGAAAAAAACTATCGTACATCGTGCCGACTATATCAATCACTTCGCGTTTTACCATCATAGCAGCGCCGTGTGCGTAAGGTGTAGGTGACGGAAGAATGAATTGCCCGCGGTCACGTATTTTTTCGCCTATAATTTTGTTTCGCGCCGTTATCGGATTTACAGCAGTCATGCCGACATATTGAATCAAATCGCCTTTCTCTTTATCAGATTCGTTGTAGTAACAAAGCATAGGAGAAACAACACCTAATTTTGGTCGCTTATCAAACATAAACAATAACCTTTCTATGCAACCTGCCGTTACTTCCGCATCATTATTAATAAAAAATAAGTATTCACCTTGGGCATGAGCAATGGCTAAATTATTACCACCTGCAAATCCCAAATTTTTTTCAGATCGGATAAATTTTACCTCCGGATAATGTGTAGTGATATACGTCTCCGGATTTTCTTTTGAAGCATTGTCCACAACAAAAATTTCCAAATTAGGATAC
>JAYTNA010000660.1:0-1757 GCA_043748865.1 Saprospiraceae bacterium | reverse complement strand
GTCGCTACGCGACTTAAAATTATGTTTTTTGTTGCCGACGGATTGAAATCCGCCGCTACAAATATTTAAAACCTAACGGTTTTTCGAATCACGCTTAATATATTCATACAAAAATAAAAATCCATCACCACAACAAATCCGATTTACGATGTGGTTTTCAAAATAAGAACATTATGGAAACTATACTAACAACCAACCAAAAATGACTTGGCAACTCGCTCTCTCCGGTTTTCGCGCTTTTCTTTTACTCGAACGTTCGCTCTCCGAACATTCGTCGGAAGCTTATTTGCGCGATGTGTGGAAACTGCAACAATATATTGAACTGAAAGGCTACGATTATTTACCGGCAGATGTTCCGCCGAAAATTATTTCCGAACTGCTCGTTTATCTTTCCGATTTAGGTCTTGAAGCATCGTCACAAGCGCGTACACTTTCCGGTTTAAAAACTTTTTACAGATATATACTCCTCGAAGACCTTATAACAATTGCACCTACCGATTTAATTGATACACCGCGCATTGCTCAAAAAATTCCGGATGTTTTGAGTGTTGAAGAAATTGAAAGCATTTTTGCCGCCATAGATTTATCCTCTAAAAACGGACAGCGCAATCGCGCCATGCTCGAAGTTTTATACGCGTGCGGTTTGCGCGTAACAGAGCTCACGACGCTCAAAATATCGAATTTATATTTTAATGAAGGCTATATTACTGTAATCGGAAAAGGCAACAAAGAACGCCTCGTGCCGATTGGCGGCGATGCGATGAAACACGTACTTTTTTATTTGCAAAGTGTGCGCGTACATATTAAAACCGTAAAAGAAAACGAAAATTTTGTTTTTCTAAACAATCGCGGCAAACCGCTCAGTCGCATCTGGGTATTTCTGATTGTGAAAGATTTAGTTGAAGCTGCCCAAATAAATAAAGTTGTCAGTCCGCATACTTTTCGACATTCATTTGCCACACACCTCATTGAAGGCGGAGCGGATTTAAAAGTGGTACAAGATTTACTCGGACACGAAAGCATCACGACCACCGAAATTTATACGCATCTCGATACCGAATATCTGCGCGAAACGATTATGCTTTTTCATCCGAGGAATAAGCGGAAATAGTTTTGGTTAGTTAGTTGGTTAGTATTGTAGGGGCAACCCTTGCGGTCGCCCTGCTAACAAAAGGGCAACCGCAATGAGCGTACCAATAAATGGGCGACCGCAAGGGTCGCCCCTACAATACTAACCAACTATACAAAAAATTTGACACGTCTTTGATATTTCCTAATCTGAGGGTAACTATATTTGCGCACTAAACCGCCGTCATGAACAAACATATTACAAACTTATTCGTTTTCACTTTTTTTTTGCTTGCGTTTTCCGGTAAGGGACAAAAAATCACGATTAATTTTAATGCCGTTCCGACAATTGCACCGAGTATTTCTGTGGCTACGCTGAAATACGACAAAGATTTTGCTTACAGTTTTACTTTCGACGATGCAACCGATGATGTTTTTTCAACAGCATTGCCATTCTTTCGCGGCGGATTTGTAAAAGGTAATAATAATCTTTATCAAGGTTTAACTTATACAGACGGTTGCGGTAATTCGATACCGTTTAAAGCCGGCATTGCTTGGAATACTGCCAACTTAGGCGGTATTAATGTCCACACCGGTAACGTTGCTGACCTCTTAACTTGGAAACAATTGGATACGCTTTTTAATGCCGGTTGGGATGTTTTTAATCATTCTTACTCACACAAAAGCAG
>JAYTNA010000659.1:0-3990 GCA_043748865.1 Saprospiraceae bacterium | reverse complement strand
GGCATCTATCGCAAATTTTGGCGATTCTTGACACTCTTGTTGCGCCTTGTAAGCCTTCAAACGTTGCAACATCGAATGCCCTTTTTCAGACTGTTGAATGTAGAGAAACAATCCGCGTCCTTCTTTATTTATTAAATCAAATGCTTTTTTCAAATTTATATCGGCGTTATTAAACAACATACCTAAAATATCATTCGGTTCTGTTGACGATTGTACACGCACCGACACTGCTTCACCTTCCTTCCATTCGCCTTTTTTTATCGCCAAATGTATATCGCCGGAGGTGAGTTGCTGATAAGCAAAAACTTGTAAATCGCCGAAAGCAGAGTGCATGGTCAATTCTAATTCGCGTTTAATGATACGTTCTGTGCGCATTCTGTATTCCACCAAATCATCAATACTAATAATTTTTAGGTGGTGTTGCTTGGCAATTTCAATTAATTGCGGCAAACGCGCCATAGAACCATCCGTATTTAAAATTTCAACCAACACACCGGCAGGATATAAACCTGCCATGCGCGCTAAATCTACTGCTGCTTCTGTGTGTCCGGTTCTGCGTAAAACCCCGCCTTTTTTTGCACGCAACGGAAAAATATGTCCGGGACGTGCATAATCATTGGCTTTAGCTTCCGGTTGTGTCATCCACCGAATACCGGTTGCTCTGTCGTAAGCCGAAATACCCGTGCTGCAACCATGACCAACCAAATCAATGGACACCGTAAATGCTGTTTCGTGCAAAGCAGTATTTTGCGGTACCATCGGTTTTAAATCCAATTCATCGGCGCGTGTTTCTTCAATTGGCGTGCATATTAGTCCGCGACCGTAAGTTGCCATGAAATTAATCATTTCGGGTGTTACGAGTTGCGCTGCACAAATAAAATCGCCTTCGTTTTCGCGGTCTTCATCGTCAACAACAATAATTACTTTGCCGGCGCGAATGTCCGTTATCGCTTCTTCAATTGAGTTGAGTTTGAATTGAGGCACTGTCAGTGTTACAGTTTCATTCTTTTTTTTCATGCAAATTCTTAGCTTTGAGTTTTGATCTTTGAGTTATGAGCACCAGGTTTGAGCTACGCAATAATAGGAACGTTGCGACTCAAAGCCCATAGCTTATAGCTCACAGCTTTTTAGTCGAGTGAGTAAAAACTTCTTTTGAAACAACAAAAGTAGGGAATTAGTTGGTAGGTAGATTCTTTTTTATTAAAGCGTCAAGACTGAATTTTTTTTAAAGTCAGTTAAATTCAAAATAATAAATCCGGTTTGATTACTTTTGCGGTGAGAGTTTCCTTTAAAAAAATCAAAAATTTACGATTGAAAAACGCTTTTTTAAATTTTCCGTTTTATGAAGTGCCGGAGCAAAATGTTTCTGCATATAGTTTTTCCGGCAACCATCAAAAAAAAATACTTATTGCTTTTGTGGATGAAGGTGATGAGTTTTTCACGTACTTACAAAGGGTTTTATCATCGGTTAAAATAAATCTCGTTGATGATTGTTTGTTGCTTAAAATAAACGCCGAAGACGTGGACTTGCCGCGCCTACATGAACTTCAAAGAGAAAGTAATTTTTCAAAAGCGATATTTTTTGGTATTTCTCCTAAACAATTAGGTTTCCAAATTGATTTGCCGAAAGACCAAGAAATTATTAAAATACAAAACACGGAAATTTTATTCACGGACGCACTTTCTGATATTCAAAAATCAAGCGCAACACAACGTGGATTATTAAGAGATAATCTGTTAATATTGATTGGGTTAATTGGTTAGGAGTTAATTATGAGTTTTTATTAAACAACCATCACTTGAATCTATTCAAAATTATAATTCCGCCGATAATCATTAAAACACCGAGTACTTGCCAAAAATTAAACCCTTCGCCATCTAAAACACCCCAGATAATCGCGATAATTGGTATGAAATAAGTAATTGAACTTGCAAAAATGGCAGACGAAAGTTGTAACATTTTGTTAAAAACAATTTGTGCTGTTGCAGTACCTAACAAACCGAGCGTTACCATTGCTAACATCGCAGATTTTCCGGTAGGTGCAGTCTTATAAATCGTGTACCAATCAGTTGACAGCATATAAACCAACCCAAAAATACCGGCAAGCGCGACCGTTACTGTTGAAAGATGCAAAGGTTTTATGTCGCGCAAATAATTTTTTACAATATTTAAGTTGATACCGTAACACAAAGTGGCGAACACGACAAATAACGCCCATGTATTCAAATCTAATTCTCCTTTAGCATTCACTAAAATTAGCGTCGCCGAACCCGCAAAGCCGAGAAGTAAACCAATAATTTTCAAATGCCCGCCCGAATGTCTGAAAAAAACGACACCGATAATAAATGTCATACACGGTGTCAACGCATTCAGAACGCCGGCAATAGAACTACTTAAATGTGTTTCGGCAATCGTGAACATAAAAGCGGGAATTGCAATACCGCACATAGCCGATATAAAAACATAAAAGTAAAGATGTCGCGGAATAAATTTGAAATGTTGAATTGCCAAAAAACTCAAAGCTATTGCCGCCGTACCGATGCGCGTACTCGCCACTTGCGCCGGTGTGTACGCCGTCAATCCCCGTTTCATCAAAATAAATGAACTACCCCACGCGAGCATCAGGAAAATAAAACTTGACCAAATAATTAAATCTTTATTTGGTCGTGAAGATGTATTTTGCATTATCTGTGCCTTGATTTTTAGGAATGAGAGAAAAATCGAAAATTTATTTCCCAAATCTCTCTACAACCATTCGACTTTTGTTTCAATCGGCGTTCGGACCGGTTCCGGCAAAATCAAATCAGAATAACCCATATAGAAAACGCCGAGATATTTTTCGTTTTCTGCAATCGGCGCAAAACCGGATAAGCGTTTGATAATTCCGGGCGAACTCCAATACGCACCTACACCGAGTGCTGAACACATCAGCCAAATATTTTGTACTGCCATCGCTGTTGATGCGACTTCTTCCCATTCCGGCAATAAATCGGCATGGTGTTGCATGACGATGAGTACTACACACGCGGATTTTTCTACATTTTCTGATGCTTTTTTAATTTTAATATCCGATTGTTGGTCAAGCGGCATACTATTTTTAAAATCTTCGGTGAAAAATTCGGCGAGCCGATTTTTAGCCAGTCCGCGTACAACTTTGAAACGCCAAGGTTGGGTCATTCTATGCGTCGGTGCATGATTAGCAGCTTCCAAAATAGTGGCAATAACTTCGTCGGGAATCATTTTTGTTTGATCGTACTGAAGGGGGCGAATACTTCTGCGGTTTTTAATTAGGTCTAAGACTGTCATAATTAGATTTGAAATAAGTTATCAGCTATCAGCTATCAGCTTTTTTAGGAGAAAATTGAATTTTCTATTTTTTTTGAAAAAGTGCGGAAAATAAAATTAAAAGACAAACATTAGCGGCTGATAGCTGACGGCTGAAAGCTGATAGCTATGTGCTGAAAACTACCTGCAAGATGTTCTTGAGCAATACCGTAATCGAATCGAAATTTGCCGAAACGCACGCCGAAGCCGTAAGATAAACCCGATAAATTGCGAATGCCGTTAACGGATAGTTCTTTTTTTGCTTGGTGGTTGTAACCGATACGCAATTGGAAAATATCATTCTTGCCAAAAGAAATTTCGCCGCCGAAACGCAAGTGTCGAAAAACATTATCAATTTCTTCCGTAAATTTATTAGTGGTTACGGTAGGGTCGCCAATTAAATTCAAATCAATGTCGAAAGGATTATTGTATTTTAAATTCCAATGATTAAGTTGAACGGCGGCAACGCTGAAACGAAACGGCGCACGCGCCAATTTTTTAGAAATTCCGATTTGAAAATCGGTTGGCATAGCGGCTTGTGCGTTAGTTGAATAATTTTTTGTTACTATTCCGACGTTACGCAATAAAACAGTAAAGCCGAATTGTTTATCCGGATTAAAATAACTGCCGCTCAAATCTGCACCGAAACCTTGTGCCGTGTAGGA
>JAYTNA010000658.1:0-8920 GCA_043748865.1 Saprospiraceae bacterium | reverse complement strand
GTAGGGACAGGTCGCGACCTGTCCCTACATAAAAAAGAGTTTTCTCTGCATCAGTTGGTGTTAAATCTTTTACTTTTTTTTCAAAACTTGCGCCTTCGGCAATCCATAATTTAATCCGTTCAATTTCTTGCGCTGTCGGTTGCGGTTTTCCTTTCGGCGGCATTCGATGTTCATCATTAAGGTCTAAGAGTAATCTTTTCAGCATCTCACTGTTTTCAAGTTGTCCGACTTTAAATATCGCACCATGTGCACCGCCTTTTACAATAAAATCCGGACTGTCGAGTCGCAATTTGCCTTTTTGTTTAGTCGCACTGTGACAAGAAAAACATTTTTCTTTTAAAATCGGTTGAATCCAATCTTGAAATACCGATGACTCTTGAACATTTGCCGATGTTAACAATTTTGTTTGGGGTTCATCTTTTTTTTGCGCAACGGCAAAACTCGAATCAAAAGAAAGATAATTTTCTCCGTGCGTTAATGTGCCGCCGAAATGTCCGGTGAGCATTAATAAACCCGTCATTACTAACCATAACCATTTGTTTTCTTTGTTTTTTGAAACATAAATAATAACCGATAAAACTGCCAAACTAATGCCTAACCATTGATGTTTAAATAAAATGGCATCGTCATAGCCACCCTTTCGAGATAAAAACCAACCGGTAGCACAAGACAATACCGCACTCGCCATGCCCAATAAAAGGGTCAACGGCAAAATATTTTTTACAGCAACGGCATATTTTTCGTGCCCTGCTAAAAAAACGAAAATTATATTTAAAAACATAATCCCAATCGGCAAATGCACGATAAGTGGATGGAATTTTCCGAAAAAGTCAACCATATCTTTTCTTCAAAATATTCATCATATACACGTTGATATCCCATTGATTGGCGACGGCTTGTCGCGTATAAGGTAAAGTTGGCATATAATCCGGCGGACCAAATTCGGTGAGAATGGTTACGGTTTGATTTTCTTTACGCAATCTTTCAACAACTTTATCCCACCAGCCAAAATGAATTTCAACTGCTTTTGCCCATTCCGGTGCGCGCGGGTCATTAACTTGCGGACCTTCGGCGTGACCGATGCGCGCATGGATGTGTTCAGTTTTCGACAACGCCAAATCAACCGTTCCGGTTTGATCTTCGAGTAAAGATTCATGTACGCAACACCAATGAGATAAATCAGCGGTGATTTTCAAATCCGGTACGCGCTCTATAAATTGTCTCGTTAAAGGAGCGTTGAATAAGATGCGGCTTCGGTGTGTTTCATGACAAATGCGGATACCGGTTTGCGTTTTCATTTTACTCGTAGCTGACATAAAAGCTAAATTTTGTTCAAAACTAAAATAGTCCTTACCCGAATGACAATTGATGTATAAAGGTTTTTGAATGGTATTGGTCGCCGCCAATTCTAAATTTTTTGTAAAATTGTCGAGATTTTTTTTATAATCGGCACTACTGTCGCCAACTAAAAAACCGATTTCAAGCCCGTATTTTTTCAAAGCGGCAAAAAGATTTTCTTTTTCTTTTGCGTCATTCGGCCACCACATTTCAATACCGTCATATCCGGCTGCTTTTGCTTTGGCGCAAAACGAATCTGTGTCACCGGCAAATCCCCAATTCGTCCCCATTATTTTCAAATTTGTTTTATCGGAATTTTTGAAAATTGGCACGGCAAATTTTTCTAAAGACATTAAAGCAGTAGTCATTGAAGCGTTTTTTATAAAATTACGGCGGTTCATTTTTTATTGAATTTCAGCTATCAGTTATCAGCCTTCAGCTTTCAGCAGCCAAAAATTATAAGCTGATTTCTGAAGGCTGATAGCTTTTCTGCTAAGAAATTATTTCATTAATTACTTGTCCATGTACATCCGTTAAACGATAGGGGCGACCTTGAAAATGATACGTGAGTTTTTCATGATCGAAACCCAATTGATTTAAAATCGTGGCTTGAATATCATAAACAGAAGTTTTTCCGCTGATGGATTTATACCCAATTTCATCTGTTTCGCCGTGAGAAAAACCTTTTTTGATGCCGCCTCCTGCCATCCAAATTGTAAATGCTTCTGTGTGGTGATCGCGCCCTTTGAACGGATTAGGTTTATTTTCTCGATTTTCCATCATCGGTGTTCTGCCAAATTCTCCGCCCCAAACTACGAGTGTTTCGTCGAGTAACCCACGTTGTTTCAAATCGAGCAGCAATGCAGTCACCGCTTTATCTGTTTGCCGACATTTATTCACCAATCCCACGTCAATCGAAAGACTTTCATCAGTGCCGTGAGAATCCCAACCCCAATCGAATAGTTGAACGAAGCGCACACCTTTCTCAACTAATTTTCTTGCCAACAAACAATTATTAGCAAAAGATGCTTTACCGATTTTTGTGCCGTACATCTCGTGAATATATTTCGGTTCGGCTTTTATATCCATAACTTCCGGCACCGACATTTGCATTTTAAAAGCCATTTCGTATTGTGCAATGCGACTCATCGTTTCCGGATCGTGCATCGTATCGTATTCCAATTGATTGACTTCATTGATGGCATCAATGGAAGCACGGCGCAAATCGCGGCTCATACCTTCCGGATTATTTAAAAATAAAACCGGATCTCCTTCCGAGCGACATTGAACGCCTTGAAAAACCGAAGGCAAAAAACCACTGCCCCACACCGATTTGCCGGCATCCGGATCTTTTCCACCGGAAGTAAGTACGACAAACCCCGGCAAATTCGCATTTTCAGAACCCAAACCATACGTCACCCACGCACCCATTGAAGGACGACCTAATCGGGCAATACCGGAGTGCATGAGCAACTGCGCCGGAGCGTGATTGAATTGATCTGTTTGAACACCTTTTAAAAAAGTAATGTCATCAACTACTGTTTGCAAGTGAGGTAAATAATCTGAAACCCAAGCGCGACTCTCACCGTGTTGATTAAAATTGGCTTGCGGTCCCATCATTTTTGGTATGCCTCTGATGAAAGCAAATTTTTTTCCTTCCAATAGCGACGGCGGACAATCTTGTCCGTTCATTTTTGCAAGTTCCGGTTTGAAATCAAATAATTCGAGTTGAGAAGGCGCACCTGCCATGTGCAAATAAATTACCGATTTTGCTTTTGCGGCAAAGTGCGGCATACGCGGCATCAACGGATGTATCGGGTCAATGGTAATTGCTTGCGCTTGCGACAAACCGGTTGCCGGCGTTCTATCATTGAAACAACCGCCCGTTAAACCGGCGAGTGCCATACCGCTCAAACCCATGCCGCATTGTTGCAAAAAATGTCGACGCGTGATGAAGCGCAATGCTTCTTGTTGTGCTGTTTCAAAAATGGTGGTGCGTTTCATTATTCATTATTTAATACCTAAACCTACATTTTATTCACAAACTCATCCGTATTCAAAATAGCATTAGCAACAACCGCTAACGCCGCAAGTTCTGGTTTTTGTTTCGATAAAATAGATAATTGATCCTTTTTTCCGGACGGCTGATAGCTGATAGCTGATTGCTGATGGCTGATAGCTGAAGGCTGTAAGCTAACCAACGCTTTATCATATAATTTTTTCAATACCAATCGCTTTTCATTAGAAATATTTTGGCACAAAGCCAATTCATAACCTTTTGAAATTTGCTTATCGAGATCGCTTTCATTAAGAGACATTTTTTTGGCTAAAGCAAGGGCTGCTACCATGTAAGTTGAATCATTCAACGTCACCAACGCTTGCAACGGTGTGTTCGTGCGAATGCGCCGCGACATACACAACTCGCGATTAACGCCGTCGAAAGTAATCATTGAAGGATATGGACTGGTGCGTTTCCAATACGTATAAATCCCGCGACGGTATTGATTGCCGCTTGTGTCTTCTTTCCAACTCGCACCGTTCCAGGGAGAATTCCAAATACCCTTGGGTTGATACGGAAAAACACTTTTGCCGTACATTTTCAACGACAATAAACCGCTAACGGATAAGGCTTGATCTCTAATTTGTTCTGCCGACAAACGCACACGCGGTGCGCGGGCGTATAATTTATTGAAAGGGTCGCGGTTTTGCAACTCGGCTGTCATTTTAGAACTTTGCCGATAAGTGCCGGACATGACGAGTTTTTTCAAAAGTTTTTTTGTACGCCATTCATCGGCGTTCACAAATTCGTATGCCAAGTAATCTAATAATTCTCTGTGCGTTGGTGCGATGCCTTGCGTTCCAAGATCTTCCAAAGTTTCTGCCAAACCTTGTCCGAAAAGTTGTTCCCAAATGCGATTCACATAAGCGCGTGCCGTTAAAGGATTTTTTTTATCTGTCAACCACATCGCCATACCCAGACGATTGCGCGGTGCATCGGTCGGAAAAGCGTTGAGTGATTTCGGTACATCGGGTTGCACTTCTTGTCCTTTAACGAGCCAATTACCGCGTTCAAAAACATTTGTCGTGCGACGCATATCACTCGGATTTTCGAGCATGACGGGTGTTGTTTGCACATCTTTGGATTTCAATAAATCCCAAAATTTTTGTGTAGCTTGTGCGACATCCGGCGCGTTTGTCACCCATTTTTGTGTAAAATGAAACCAATCGAACTGAATACCATTGTCCGTCATCTTTTGCATTTTCGGATTGGTGTAACTTAAATATACATTATGTACACCCGAAACGGTCGGCAAATCTAAATCGGCAAATAATTGTTTTGATGACGAAGTATCCACCGGCATATTTTTTAATACAAAACCGTTGACGGAGTCTAAGGAGATGCGCAATGTACCGCCGACAACTCGATTAGAATATGGAAAGATGAGTTGATTTTTATTCGTCAAATTAATTTTCTTCAAGCGTGCCGAGCCGTTTTTTCGCAACACCAACCATTTAGTGTCCGACAATTCGCTGTTTTGAAAATTATCTGCCGTTAATGAATTGATACTCGGATGCAACGTTGTTAAAAAATCAGAAACACTGGTCAGGCGATTCGCCATGTTTGTTTTCACCCAATCGTGCAGTTCTAAATATTTTATGCTGTCTTGTTTTTGGTATTCACGCAGCAAAGGATAATCGGCTTGCGTATCTTCATCGCGCGTATTATTAAAAAAAGCTAAAAATTTATAATAATCTTCGTGTCGAAACGGATCGTAAGGATGACTGTGGCATTGAACGCAAGCGAAAGTTGTACCCATCAAAGTTTCCCAAGTCGTATTCACACGATCCATCACAGCCGCCGTTCTGAACTCTTCATTTTCTGTTCCGCCTTCATCATTCGTCATCGTGTTGCGATGAAATGCTGTGGCAAGAAGTTGTTTAGTCGTGGCATTCGGCATTAAATCACCGGCTAGTTGTTCCGTTAAAAATTCATTATAAGGTTTATCGGTGTTGAAAGATTCAATCAGCCAATCTCGATATCGCCAGATGTTTCTGCTGTCGTCGCGCTCATAACCTTTTGTATCGGCATAACGCGCCAAATCCAACCACATCGCCGTCCACCGCTCACCGTATTGCGGACTTGATAAAAGATTATCTACCAAATTTTCGTAAGCCTTCGGCGAATTGTCGGAAAGAAATTGATTTTTTAAATTTTCTTGCGCCGGCAATCCGGTTAAATCAAGTGAAACGCGACGCAAAAGTGTAGCTTTATCGGTTTCAAGTGAAGGTGTAAGTTTTTCTTTTTCTAACTTATCGAGAATAAAATAATCAATATCGTTTTTGATGAAATTATTTTTCGGAGCGGAAATTAATCCGAAAAATTTACCGGCAGGTTTCGGCACAGGTATCGGTTCGAGTGTACGATACGCCCAATGATCGCCCCACTTCGCGCCTTGTTTCACCCACCGACTCAATAAATTTATTTCATCTTTTGTTAGGGGCGTCGCGTGGTAAGGCATTCTTTCTTCAACGTCTTTGTATGAAAGTCGTTTTATAAATTCGCTGTTGTCTGGGTCGCCGGGAATAATCGCCGGTTTTCCGCTTTCGGTAGTGGAAAGCGCATCTTGACGAAACAACAAACTGAAACCGGCTTTGCGTTTCACGCCGCCATGACAAATGATACACTTTTTATTGATGAGTGGTTTTACTTGCGTATTGAAATCTACTTGCTCTCCGCTTTGTTTGAACGACAAACCTGCAAGCAATATTAAACCACCAATGAAACCGATAAGATATTTGTACCGAAGAAAAGTTTGCATGGCAAAACTGATTTAGTTCGTTCCAAAGACAGCATTTAGATTTTATCCTCAAACCAAAATTTTCAACGCAATATACTGACATAATAATCCGACAACTACACCGGCGTATAATTCACGCGCCGAATGCGCATTTAGTTTTAAACGCGACATCATCACAAGACCGATTGAGATAATACTCAACATCAATATTAAATTCAGACTGACATCGTAACTGCCGAAATAAGGAAAATGAATAGGAATTGAGCCGATACTGTACAAACGTAAAGCGATGATGACCGTTGCTGCAAAACCCGTAACGCCGGCTGCATGAACACTGACTTTAAAAAAAATATTAATGAAAAAACAGGTAAATAATAATAACGTTGCACCTAAAATTGCGACCAAAAAAGCGGTCGGCGTATTCGTGTCGGCAAGTGCGCTGCGAAATGCCCACAAATAAAATACACCCGTCACGATAAAAGGTCCAATGCGATCGTTTTTTTCGCGCATCGTGATGGATGAAATTAATCCTAATTTTTGCATCAAAACGGCGGCGAAGCCCGGTAAAAAAAATGTACACGCAAACACGCGCAACACAATCGGCATACCTTCGTGCAAACTATTGACACCGAATAAATACGGATTAACCACCAAAAGCAATATCAGCATATACGTCAACATAATAAGCGGATGATAGACGGCTGAAATAACTTGTGCAAAAAATTTCATTGTAAAATTTTATTGTGAAACTTGGGGTAAAATTAAGAATTAAGAATTAATTTGCTACACGAAAATTATTCTCAATTTTTACCGGAATGTCATGCCTAACGACTTTTTTGAAATTCTTAATTCTTAAACCACATAGGCACATAGTTGACATAGCTCACATAGTTTTCTTAATTTTTAATTTTTAATTTTCCTCGTTCCACCTAAAAGTATCTACATCAAAACCGGCGAGGTCAAGTACGCGATCAATCACGGTTGCCGCAATATCTTCTAAAGTTTTCGGGCGACTGTAAAAACTCGGCGTTGCGGGACAAATAATACCGCCGGCTTCCGTTAAAATTTTCATATTATTGATATGAATGAGATTGTACGGCGTTTCACGCGGTACAATAATCAGTTTGCGGCGTTCTTTTAAAATCACATCTGCTGCGCGCGTGATTAAATCGTCTGAAATGCCGTGCGTAATGCGTGCCAATAAACCCATTGAACACGGACATACAATCATCGTATCGTAACGTGCGGAACCGCTTGCGAAGGGTGCCATAAAATCATTTTTTTCGTATAACTTCACGTCATAATTTTTCCAATCCGTATTTTCTAATTCATGTTGCCAGTTATAACGCGCATTTTCGGTCATCACTAAACCAATTGCTGCTGTTTGATTTTTTAACGACATCAATTTATCTAAAAGTACTTTTGTATAAATAGCACCGCTTGAACCACCGACGGCTACAATTATTTTCTTCTTCATGTTTAAATTTAATACGCCCCTTATACACAATGAACAATGAACAATGAATAATCTTGCCATAAATTATTGATAAACGAAAATCAATTTTCAGCAATATTGTTCATTGTTCATTGTTCAAGAAAAATCTTGCTACAAATCATTAAAAATTAATTTTCAGCGAAATTGTTCATTGTTCATTATTCATTGTTCATTATTTATTACGGCGTAGTTTTCTTTCCGGTATCTCCCATAATTGCATATTTAATACCGCCGAGAATATGTTGTAAAAAAACCGGATCGGAATAACTCGCAATCGTATGACCTAAACCGGTATAAAATGCGCGACCGCCGTCGTAATTATGATACCATGCAATCGGATGTTGCGCACCCATTGTGCCGCCTTTATACGATGTTTCATCTAAATTTAGAACTACTGTCACCGTCGAGTTGAAATTTTTATAGTTATACCACTCATCTACCCGCGTCCAAGTATCGCTTGTAAGATGTTTATTGGCGATAAAATTTCTGTCCACGACTTGAACAGTCGCCGTCGGTGTACCTGGCGGGTGTCCGGCAAATTGTGCGCCGACAAGTTTGTTGTACCAAGCCCAATCGTATTCGGTATCTGCAGCGGCATGAATACCGACAAAACCTTTTCCGGATTGAATATATTTTTCAAAAGCGGCTTGTTGCGTGTTGTCTAAAATATCGAGCGTGGTACAAAAAAATACAACTGCCGCAAATTGTTTAAGAGAATCGGGATTCATGATAGAAGCGTCTTCACTGAAAGTGGTACGGAATCTATTCTCTACGCCCATTTTTTCAAGGGCTATTTTTCCCGCCGGAATGCAATCGTGCCTCCAACCTTTTGTTTTAGAAAAAACCAAAACACGCGGCACCGGTTTACTGCAACTTGACGCACCGAAAAATAAAATGCTGATAATGGCAAAACATAAAATTTTAGGTAAAAGTACTTTCATGATAATTTTTATTGATTGGTAAAAAGGTAAAGATAATTGATGAATTTTACGGTTGCAAAAAAGGTACAAACTATTTTGCAAGATTTAACAATAGATTTATTATCTTCTAATTTTTTACGGTAGCGAAAATAAAGTTTTTATTTTATTTTTATGGTTTAACTAAGAAATTTATTTCTTTCATGAAATTTATTTCTTTCATGAAATTTTTATTCGTTACTCACCCTACACGGGTAAATAAAAAATGGCTCTAAAAATTATAAAATCCGGTATTGCAGACAGTGTTCAAGATCTCGGCAGGTTTGGTTTTCAAAATCTTGGTATTAATCCGACCGGTGTGTCGGATATTG
>JAYTNA010000657.1:0-3282 GCA_043748865.1 Saprospiraceae bacterium | reverse complement strand
GTGTATAATTTGAACTTGTTGCTCCCGTTATATTCGTGAACGTCACATTATCCGAACTCGATTGCCATTGATAGCTGATTGTTCCCGAACCGCCCGTTACCGTTACGCTCAACGAATTTGTACCACTAATACATTCGTTGATAGGTTGAGGTTGTGCCGTCACCGTGATTTGAGGCGTTACAATTACTTTCGCACTGTTCGACGGAACAGTGCCGCAACCATTGTCCGATGCACTGATTAAAACCTTATAGTACGTCGTTCCCGCACTTGTACTCGGCGGTGTATAATTTGAACTTGTTGCTCCCGTTATATTTGTGAACGTTACATTGTCCGGACTTGATTGCCATTGATAACTGATTATTCCCGAACCGCCAGTTACCGTTACGCTCAACGAATTTGTTCCGTTCGTACATTCGTTGATAGGTTGAGGTTGTGCCGTTATCGAAATTTGCGGTGACACAATTACTTTCGCACTGTTTGAGAAAACCGTATTACAACCGTTACCTGTTGCAGCAATAATGGCGTGATAATATATCGTTCCTGCACTTGCACTCGGTGGTGTATAAGTTGAACTTGTTGCTCCCGTTATATTCGTGAATGTCACATTGTCCGGACTTGATTGCCATTGATATGAAATTGAACCTGTACCGTTTGTCACAGTTACCGATAAAGAATTTGTGCCACCCGTACATTCATTTATAGATTGAGGTTGTACGGTTACTGTCACTTGCGGTACAACCGTTATAGTTTGATTGTTTGATGTAGCAGAATTACAACCTGTTCCTGTACAAGTATAAGTAGCATTGTAGACCGTTGTTGCTGCCACCGCCGTTGCGGTATAAGTTGCAGCATTAGCACCGGATATGGGTGTGAATGTTGTTCCTCCGTCCGTACTTGCATGCCATTGAATGGTACAAGTGCCGGTTCCGCCGGTTGTCGTCGCCGTTAATATGGCACTGCCACCGGTACAAATAGTAACAGCCCCTGTTATTGAAATGATGGGCTGCGGTGAAACCGTGATAGTTATTTCGTTTGAAACCGGGCAGGTTTGAGACCATGCTTGGTGCACACAAAAACAACTAATGATTAAAATGGCAAGACTAATTTTTTTAAATGAAATGTAGGAGTTCATTCTCAAGTTTATATGGTTACGATAAAGTCAAAAAAGTGAATTTTTTTTTCTACAAAAATCTTTTTTCATTGATATGCAAATAGTAAACCATTTTTTATCTGTAAACAGATTTGTTGAAAAATCAACTACTTTTTTTGTTTTAGGAATGAGAAATAAGTAAGTTCTGCCGACAGGGTTAATTATTTTTTGGTCAGAATGTTTATCTTTTAAGGCGAATATCGTAATATTTAACGCAAAAGATAGGCATTATGAACGTAAAAGAATTAAGTCTAACGGTAGAACTTATTTGTTTCTCATTCCTTATATCGCAGTACTTTACAAATTGACAAGGGTTATAAATTTTTTATTGAGAACAAATTGTATTAAACAATAGGTAATTCGATAAAATCAATAACCGTTTTTTCGTAGCACACATTCAATCTTCCGCGTACTGTTAAATATTCTTTAAAAAGTAAAAAAACACTAACCGAAATTACTTTATCACGTCTTATTAATATCAGTTACGATTTTGAAAATCGAAAAACTGTAAATTCAGGAAATTTTTAAATTCAATAAATTCAAGTGAACGATGAAAAAATTTATTTTAGTAGCAATTGCAGTTTTAACTTATCAAATCTCATTCGCTCAACTCGGCGATTTTTTAAAAAAAGCAGCAGACAAAGTAAATACTGTCGTGAAAGGCGGTGGTTTATCCCAAGTAGATGTCGGCAATGGTTTGAAAGAAGCACTTAATATCGGTTTGAGCGAAGCGACCGATTTTTTATCGGCGAAAGACGGTTATTTTAAAAGCCCATACAAAATTTTAGTACCGGCGGAAGCGCAAAGCGTGGTATCAAAATTAAAATTTGTTCCCGGTTTCAATAATGTAGAAGCCGATTTAACGGAACGCATGAATCGTGCTGCCGAAGATGCGGCTGTAAAAGCAAAACCAATTTTCATTGATGCGATTAAAAAAATGTCTTTCAATGATGCGATGTCAATTCTTACCGGAGATAATGACGCAGCGACAAAATATTTGCAAAAATCAACTTCAGCAGATTTAGTCGCCGCTTTCAAACCGATTATTCAAGAATGTTTAGATAAAGTGAATGCGCGTACTTATTGGCGCGATGCGGTGGGTGCTTATAATAAAATTCCATTTGTGAGCAAAACTAATCCGGAATTAGATGATCACGTCACACAAACTGCATTAGCCGGTATGTTTGCTTTAATAGCAAAAAAAGAATTGGCAATTCGCACCGACACAAATTTGCGTACTTCCGATTTATTGAAAAAAGTTTTTACTAAACAAGACAAAAAATAATAATTGATTTTATAAGCATTTCCCGCAGATTTGCGCTGATTTTTTTTCGCAGATTTACGCCGATTTCCTAAATCTTAGTATCTGCGAGCATTTGCGTTTTAAAATCTGCATAAATCTGCGGGAAATTAGTTTTTATAAGAAAGTGCAATAGGAGAATGAGAAATAAATAAAAAAAGCAGTTTCATGGAAATTATTCACGAAACTGCTTTTTTATTTCATCACTTATTTAAACATTTTTACATTTTCACAAATCTTGTCGGCACTGCACGATTATCTTTAGTCACCGGCGATACATAATAGATGCCGGAGCTTAATTCGGAAGCATCAAAATGTACACGATTTGGACCTTGTTCCAATTGGCGCATTTCGGTCCTGATAATCATACCAACTGCATTATAAAATACAAAATTCACAGATTGTGCTTCTATGCTTACAATTTGGATTTCGGTATCGTCTAATGTCGGGTTCGGCGCAATTTTTTGAATCGCCACAGATTGATATGGACTTATCAATGCTGTCGGTTCCATCGGTTTTAACGATGGAGCCAATGTGATACTTGCTTGATTGTTCGCTGTATTTGTATCTGTCGGTGTTGATGCCGTTAATGTAGCGGTTGCAACAATAGGAGTCGTTACATCTAAAACGTAAAACGAAACATCCATCGTAAGTGTTGCACCACCGGCGATGCTCGGAATCGCCCAAGTCGAACATTTTAAACCGCCCGGACAATAAATTTGCCAAACACCGCTGCTAACAACCGCCGTATTTCCGCCTACTAAACCCGTCGGTGTCGTGAGTGAAATTTTTACGTCGTTAAAAGTTGTTGTACCCAAATTTTTCACCGTAA
>JAYTNA010000656.1:0-1874 GCA_043748865.1 Saprospiraceae bacterium | reverse complement strand
ATTTCGCACATACAAATTCAATGTGGTTTTGCCCTCTTTTGTTGAAAAACAACTATTTTTTATTAAACAACCATAGCATACATTTTAAATCACTACCCTAAAATTTTATTTTCAACTTTTATTTTTAATGATTTTGGAAACAATTGATTTTGTTCAACATTTTGGCTTAATTCAATTGCTAAATGTCCAATATGAAGCAACTCTTCAATTAGCTTAATATATTCGTCTTTGTTTTTATTAATTTCGTTTTCATAATTAACTGAGCTTTTTAATTCTATTCCGCAACTTTGTTCAAGAATTAGTGTCAAAATCCGCCTTGAAATAGTGAATAAAGCATTATCTTTAAATTTTCCGTTGACATAAAGTTCTGAATAGTTTTCATGAATATTATAGACAAATAAGTAGAATGATGCTTTGAATTGAGATTTTATCAGTTCGATAAAAGTATTTTCTAATAATTTAAAAGATTCTTTTAATATTTCTTGAATTAAAATCGAGTCCGTTATTTCAGTTGTACCGTAACTTTTTTCAACAAAAGAACTAAGAAGCGTCCAATATTTTTCTTGGCAGCTGTCATCATAAGTTACAAGTAAAAGATTATCTATGATATGAATTGCCATTTGTAAAATTTATAAACAATTATTTTTTTGAGCCTTTGCAAATAGATTCAAACCTCAAACGCAAAACATTCCTCCTCCCCCAAAGAATCCAAAATAAAACTCCCATCCACTAAATTTATTTTCTTTTCCACCTTATCATTCGTTGAAAATAAAAATCGAACCTCCAATTTTTTAAACCTAACAGGCACCGGAATCTTCACCTTCACATCTACCACCTTTTTTTCAAAATCTAAATTAACGACAAACACAAAACCATTTTTGTTGGGTGCGTTCGACGGTACAAACCACGCCACCACTTTATTTTTCAAACTTGTATCGGGTGCGATGAGCCAGATGCTTTTTTGATTTTCAATTTCGTTGCCAATTTGTTCGGAAAAAATTTTTATTGCGTCGAGTTGATTGAAAAGTTTTTCGTTGTCTCCGAAAATATATTTGCCGTGTGTGGCTTTGTCGCCTTTGTCAATATGAAAGACATAGAGTTTGGTGTAGTGTTCGTTGGGAGCCGGTACATCGTGTCGGTCGCGTTGCTCAAAACCGAGCGACATATAAGACGGCATATTCGTAAAAAACAAACCGAAAAATAATCTAAAACAATTGTTGTTCAAATAAAAACTATCGAAACGCGGATCATCTTTATCGCCTGTAATAATCGTAAAACATGGCGTAAGTTTTGAAGTTTCGGCGATGTGCATATAACGTACCCACTCCGACATAAAACGTTTTGAACCGACAACCATACTTTGTAAATCGCCGAGCGTGGTATCTGCACCGGCATTTTCTAAATGTGCAACTTCATTGCCGTAAGCCATTTCGCCATCGGGAGCCAGAAAAGTTTCGGCGAATGAGCCGAAATATGGCACTTGTTTTTGAATATTTTTTTTGATGTAGCCAAGTAAATCATAATACTCGCTTGTGTGATTTGCGGGCAACTTACCGTCGAAACACGGAAACGGTTGAACGTGCGCCATATCGCCGCGCATAAAATCAAAATTGTAATTTTTTTGGATTTCGGCGTAATGTCGTGCAGCATATTCCCACGAATTTTTTATCGGCGCGTCGAAATCTATTTCCCAATTGGCGTTATCATTTTTGCTTTCGTAAAGTTTATAGCGCGTTAAAGGTCCGAACACACGACTAAATTTTTCCGGTTTTGTAATGCCGTAATCGCGCCAAACTCTGCCTTTTTCGTCAATAATTTTATCATTCTCACCGTCCAAAACTTTCAAGCCGCGATACGGCGGACCCATTGTTGCC
>JAYTNA010000655.1:0-3029 GCA_043748865.1 Saprospiraceae bacterium | reverse complement strand
ATTTCGCACATACAAATTCAATGTGGTTTTGCCCTCTTTTGTTGAAAAACAACTATTTTTTATTAAACAACCATAGCATACATTTTAAATCACTACCCTCAAGTCATTTACAATTATTTTTTCATCTCTGAATATTGGAAAAACCGATTAAGTAATCTAGTCTGATAAAAAACTTGATACCGGTTAAAGATATTTTCAAATAATTTCTTTATCATAAAAATTTTTACTTTCTTTGTGGACATCAACCTTTAAACTGTATCATTAATTTTTTACGATGAAAAAAACGTTTAGCTTATTATTTTTCCTCTTTTTATTTGTGTTTTTAGCCTCTGCTCAAAAAGAAAAGTGGATATCGCTTTTCGATGGAAAAACTTTGAAAGGTTGGAATCAAAAAAACGGCAAAGCAATTTTTAAAGTTGAAAACGGAGAGATAATTGGCGTAACGGTTGCCAATACGACAAATTCTTTTTTATGCACCAATGAAGATTACGGCGATTTTATTCTCGAATTAGAACTCAAAGTAGATGAAAGCATGAACTCCGGCATTCAGTTCCGCAGTGAATCAAAACCGGATTACGAAGATGGAAAAGTTTTCGGTTATCAAATGGAAGTAGATCCGTCGTCGCGTGCGTGGTCGGGCGGTATTTATGATGAAGGGCGGCGCGAATGGTTGTATATTCCGAATATAAATCCGGCAGGTAAAAAAGCATTTAGCAATAACGGTTGGAATAAATATCGCATCGAAGCGATCGGAAATACGATGCGCACTTGGATAAACGGCATCCCTGTCGCACATTTGATTGACGATATGACACCGAAAGGTTTTATTGCGCTGCAAGTCCACGCGATTTACGGCACTATGAAAGAAGGAATGAAAATTCATTGGAAGAATATAAGGCTGTTAGCTTTGAGCAATGAGCAATTAGCTGCTTCGAATAAAACAGACAATATAGGAAGCTCAATTCTCAAAACTCAAAGCTCAAAGCTTGATGGTATTTCCGTTGTCAATCTTCTTTTAAATAATTTATCCGGACAAGAAAAGGCATTGGGTTTTCAATTACTTTTCAATGGAAAAGATTTTATGGGTTGGCGTGGCGTGCATCACACCCAAATGCCGGACAAACGTTGGAATGTTGTCAACGGCATCATCGAAGTCAGTGCGTCCGATGGTTCGCAAACCGGAAATGATATTGTAACGACCGACCAATACAGCGCGTTTGAATTAGTTTTTGATTTTAAATTGACAGAAGGAGCCAACTCCGGCGTAAAATATTTTGTAGATGAAAAATTGGAAGCAACTGAAAAATCCGGTATCGGTCTCGAATTTCAAATTTTAGATGATGCCCGACACCCGGATGCAAAAATGGGTGCTGTCGGTAATCGTACTTTGGGTAGTTTATACGATTTGATTCCGTCGTACAAACCCGACAAACGTTTTCAGAAAAAAATCGGCGAATGGAATCAAGGACGCATCGTTGTCTATCCGAATAATATTGTACAACATTGGCTCAATGGTTTCAAGGCAGTTGAATATGAGCGCAAAAGTAATATCTTTGATGCTTTGGTGGCGCGCAGTAAATACGAAAAATACAAAGGCTTCGGTGCCGGCGATAAAGGTCCGATCTTATTACAAGATCATGGTGAAGCAGTTTCTTTTAAAAATATTAAAATTAGAAAATTATAATTATAGTCGGTTAGTCGGTTAGTCTTTCAGTCGGTTAGTCAGTTATTCTCTGACATTTACCGACTAACAGACTAACCGACTAACCTAGACTAACCGACTAAATTAATTATGAAACGACGTACATTTATTACAAACTCTGCCATTGCCTCTGCCGGCACTTTGGCTTTTTCTGCAAAATCTTATGCCCGTATTATCGGTGCAAATGATCGCGTGCGCGTGGCTTGCGTTGGTTTTTCCGATCGCCACAGAGCGTCACACATCCCGCCTTTCAAAGCGTTGATGAAAGAGATGAATTTTGAAATGGTTGGCGTTTCCGACATTTGGAATCGCCGGCGAGACGAAGGCAAGGCTTTTATGGATAAAGAACTCGGCACCAACGTAAAGGTTTATAAAAACAACGATGAACTTTACGCTTCAAAATCATGCGATGCAGTTTTTATCAGCACTGCCGATTTTCAACACGCCGTGCATACAATTGAAGCGGTGCAAGCAGGATTAGATACTTATTCCGAAAAACCTTTAGCGGAAACGATGGAAGATAATCGCGCCGTACTAAAAGCGGTGAAAAGTTCTAAACAAATCGTTCAAATAGGTTCGCAACGCAGAAGCGGTGCAAATTATCAAGCGGCGAATGAATACATAAAATCCGGCAAATTCGGACCGCTCGTAATGGTAGAGTTGATCTGGAACGTCAATCAACCCGGACGTTGGCGCAGACCAAATTTGGTAAAAGATTTAAAAGAATCGGATGTGGATTGGAAACGTTTTCTCATCAATCGTCCTTATGAAAATTTTGATCCGCGAAAATATTTGGAATATCGTTTGTTCTGGCCCTATTCTTCGGGTATTCCCGGACAATGGATGAGTCATCAAATAGATACCGTGCATTGGTTCAGCGGTTTACCGCATCCGCGCAGTGTTGTTGCTAACGGCGGTGTTTATCAATGGCACGATGGGCGCAAAAATGCAGATACGCTCACCGTTGTTTTTGATTACGGTCCACTCAACGATTTAAGCTCCGGTTTTCAAGTCCAATTTACGTCGCGTTTTTCAAATTCTGCCGGCGAAACAAAAGAATTATACTATTCAAACGGCGGTATGATGAATTTAGATACCAACCAAATTACTGCTAACGGCGGATTGCGAGAACAAGAAGCCGCCGCAATGGGCTTGAAATCTAATTTACTCACGCCGTTTAAATTACAGGGGGATAAAGTAGAAACCGGTGCAAATACAGGCGGTGATACACTCACTTTCAATCACGTAAAAAATTGGATGGAATGTGTCCGCTCGCGCAAACAACCGAATGCGCCAATAGAAGCCGGCTATCAACATTCTATAGCAA
>JAYTNA010000654.1:0-7398 GCA_043748865.1 Saprospiraceae bacterium | reverse complement strand
CAACATGATTATATAAGTTTTGAAATTTTTTATAAAACACCGACATTATTTCCTTATAACGGTAATTTGATGATTGATAATGTTTCGGATATTGTACCGGAAAAAAAACCGGAGCCGGTAGTTGCGCAAGTAAAACCCAAACCTAAACCGATAGCACCTAAATCTAGACCGGATACAAATACCTCTATTGCAGTGAAACCTAATGTGAAACCGGCGGACACGCCGAGACGAAACCCTGATCCGACTGTGTCGGTTCCGACGGAACCAAAAATTAAAATTGCGGAAGGAAAAATTCTGAAAATTGAAAACTTGCAATTTGCAACACAATCGGCAGCGATAGACAAGCAATCCTATCCTTCACTTGATGTGATGTATGATTTTTTGTCAACTAACCCGAATCTGATTGTAGAAATTGGCGGACATACCAATTTAGTTATTGATGACGAGTCGGGTGTGAAATTATCAAAAGATCGCGCTCAAGCGGTTGCTGATTATTTTGTCAATAAAGGGATGGATAGAAATCGTTTAAAAATAAAAGGTTACGGCAAAACTCAGCCTCTTGTCAATGAAATATCGCCTGATGCCAATCGGAAAAATCAGCGCGTAGAAATTAAAATTTTAAGTATTTAACATGGACTTACTGAAAATGGACTTACTGACGATAGACAATTGAAAGTCTATAGTGAGTAAGTCCATTTTCAGTAAGTCTATTTTCTATTTTTAATCCACAATCAGCACCTTGAACGTCAATGATTCGACAATCGGATAATCATTTTTTGGATTTTTTTCTTTTAAAATAATATCAATATATTTTTTTAGAGGCACTTTATGGTCTTCCGGTTCGGCGCGTTTGGTGTGAAACGTGGCTTTTACGAATCCCGTTGCGCCCGGTGCTACTGTCGCTTTCGTCCAATCTAATTCGGTACAATCGCAACCAGAAACCAATTCAATATTCATCGGTACATTACCGGTATTTTTAAATTTAAAAATATGGACCGGATCTTCGCCTGTTTTTACGTTGCCGAAATCATAAACTAAAGTATCAAAACTTATTACCGGCATCGCATCCTTGGGTAATACCGGTGTTTTTTTATTTTTTTTCGCGTGATGTTTTTTAGTTTCAGTTTTCGGACTATTAGCCGAAGATTCACTTGAAACAGTTGTCGTTTGGCTTTTTAAAACAGTAACTATCGAATAGAAGCAGAAAATAAAGAGCAAAAAAGTTTTTTTCATTGTTTATATTTTTTAGCTGTGAGCTGTGAGATATCAACACGCAGCCGATAAAGTAACTCTGAAGGCTGAAAGCTAATACAAAACGTTGTAAAATAATTTTTCTTGTGAATACATACAATTTTTTAAGTACAGTATCCAAAAGCAATTTTATAATCCTAAATTTGCAAAATTTTTCAGCTATCAGCTATCATAAAAAAGTTGATAGCTGGCTGCCTATAGCTGATAGCTACAAAACCTTTTCAATTGAAAAATAAGTACATAGTAACGTTGATAATTTTTTTGGTCTTAGTGATAGATCAAACCTTAAAAATTTATATCAAAACGCATTTTTGTTTCGGCGAAAATTATTTAATCGGCGGCAAACCATGGGCGCAAATTAATTTTGTTGAAAACATTGGAGCTGCATTCGGGTGGCAATACGGCGGCAATTTAGGTAAACTCGGTTTGAGTTTGTTTCGACTCATTGCCATCGGATTTATGATTTATATGGGCTTAAATATTAAGCAACGCGTGCCGAAAGGTTTATTGGTGAGTTATGCTTTTATTTTAGCCGGTGCAATGGGTAATATGTTGGACTCCGCGTTTTATGGTTTGATTTTTTCTGATTCCGATTATCATTGCTTGCAAGGTCCTGCGAAATTGGTTTACTTCGGACACGGTTACGCCGGTTTTTTGCACGGTCGCGTCGTGGATATGTTGTATTTCCCGATAGCACATTTTCCGTCGTGGTTACCGTTTTTGGGCGGTGAGATATTTTTCTCACCTATCTTTAATATTGCCGACTCTGCCATTTCTATCGGCGTTATTTCCATTTTTTTATTTTATACACGGTTTTTTAATAAGCCATAGCTTTAGCTATCAGCTATCAGCCTTCAGCTATCAAGAAAAACTGACAATATATATCTTCTGATACTAAAACTGATAGCTGAATGCTGAAGGCTGATAGCTCAAAACTCAATAATGAATCACAAATATTTGGTTTTATCCCTTGTCGCATTAATATTATTATTCGATCAATGGCTGAAAATTTATTTAAAAACGCATTTTTGTTACGGTGAAACTTATTTGCTCGGCAGCAAACAATGGGCGCAACTGAATTTTCAAGAAAATGCAGGTGCGGCTTTTAGTATGGAACTAAACGGAAAATACGGTAAATTAGCTCTGAGTATTTTTCGAATAGTTGCTATCAGCGCGATGATCTATTTCGGTTTCAATACAAAAAGAAAATTTCCGGTTGGTTTGGCGATATGCTACGCATTAATTTTGGCCGGTGCGATTGGCAACATGATTGATTCCGCTTTTTACGGACTCGTTTTTTCTGAATCGGATTTTACTTGTAATTATGGTCCCGCAAAGTTTGTGGGCTTCGGACACGGTTATTCAAGTTTTTTGCAAGGGCGTGTCGTAGATATGCTTTATTTTCCGCTCGGACATTATCCGAAGTGGTTACCGATGATTGGCGGAAAAGTTTTTTTCAATGCTATTTTTAATATCGCCGATACCGCAATTTCTGTCGGAGTTACCGGCATTTTTTTGTTTTATACCCGATTTTTCAATAAAGAGTTTGGACAATAAAAACGTTTTTACCTTTGCCTCACCATAATTAAATTAGATTTCGTTAATTATTATTTTAATAATTTTCAACCAAAACCAAACGAAACACCCTAATCTTACGTTATTAGATTTCACATGATAGACCCACTGATGATAGACTTACTGATAATAGAAAATTGAAAGTCCAAAATAAGTAAGTCCATCGTCAGTAAGTCCACTATCCATTAAAATAATTCATGAAAAAATCTTTTCGTTTTCCTATAATTTTAATAGCTGTTTTCGGTATCAGCATTGCCGCGCATGAAAAAGCCGGTGACGGTAAATATTTTGAAATTTCAAAAAACATCGAGATATTCACTAACCTTTATAAAGAACTCAATACCAATTACGTCAATGAATTGGATCCATCCAAACTTATGCGCACGGGTGTTGAAGCGATGCTCACTTCACTCGATCCTTATACAAATTATATTTCCGAAAGTGATATTGAAGGCTATCGTTTCATCACAGAAGGCAAATATAATGGTGTCGGTGCATCATTTGATAAAACCGGCGATGAGGTTTTGGTAACAGAAATTTTTGAAAAATCGCCCGCACAAAAAGGCGGATTAAAAGCCGGCGACCGCATCATTGCCGTTGACGGAAAAAACGCGAAAGGAAAATCTGTTGAAGAAGTTGGTGATGCGCTGAAAGGTGCCGGTGGTTCGAGTGTAGAACTCACGGTGTCGCGGATGCAAACTGATGGTAATTTTAAAACTATTCGCGTCAAATTAAATCGCGATGAAATTACGGAACAAAACGTACCGTATTCCGGTTTGGTGGGCGAACACGTCGGATATATTGTCCTCACAACTTTCACACGCGAAGCCGGCGACAATGTGCGCAAAGCATTTTTAGATTTAAAAGCCAAAGACCCGCAACTTAAAGGTGTGATTCTAGATTTGCGCAACAACGGTGGCGGTTTATTGAACGAAGCCGTTAATATTTGCAATATTTGGTTGCCGAAAGATCAACTCGTCGTGGCGACGAAAGGAAAAGTTATCGAGTGGGACAGAAGTTTTAAAACATTGAATCCTTCCGACGATGAACAAATGCCCTTAACGGTTTTGGTCAATAAAGGTTCGGCATCGGCATCTGAAATAGTGAGTGGTACTTTGCAAGATTGCGACCGCGCCGTTATTATGGGTCAAAGGAGTTACGGCAAAGGTTTGGTGCAAAATATTTATGACATCGGTTACAATTCTAAATTAAAAATCACGACAGCTAAATATTATACGCCGAGTGGCAGATGTATTCAAGCCGTGAAATATGAAAACGGTAAACACGTAGATATTCCGGATACATTGCGCGCCGCATTTAAAACGAAAGCCGGCAGATCGGTGCTTGACGGCGGCGGTATAAAACCGGACGTGCTTTTATCGCGCAGTGACGATTTTGGTTTGATGCACGCTTTGAAAGAAAAATTTGTGCTTTTAGATTTTGTGACTAAATATTCACTCACGCATGATTCTGCTTCTGTCGGCGCACCCGAAAATTTTCATTACACGGATTTCGATGCGTTCATGGGTTTTCTATCCACACATAATTTTCAATATGAGAGTGAAAGCGAAAAGTATTTGAAAAAATTGCGTGAAGAAATCGTCAAAGAAAAATCGGACGAAACGCTTGCTCCGGAAATAACTGCACTTGAAAATAAAATAAAATCGGAAAAGAAAAATGATTTGATGCGTCATAAAAATGCCATTTTGCACGAAATAGAAAAACTTATCGTTGCCCGTTATTTTTTTGAACGCGGCACGATTCAAACCAATTTGCGCAACGACGATGAAATAAAATCTGCTGTCGCATTGTTTAATGATGCAACGCGGTATAAAAGTATTTTGAAGCAATAAATATGATTTTTGGGATTAAACCAAGATTTTTAAGATTTAAGGATGGATAAGATAAAAGCTGAACAAGAAAAATTTTGTTCAGCCTTTATCTTTTTTTATAAAAAACGAAAAAAATTTGAAAAAGCAATTCACTTATCGTATTTTTGCATCGCTTTTAAGAAGAGCAGGTTTAATTAATTAAAATTGGCCCGTTCGTCTATCGGTTAGGACGTCAGGTTTTCATCCTGGTAGGACGGGTTCGACTCCCGTACGGGCTACAAAAAAAGCAAAGCGCGGTACATTGATTTCAATGTACTGCGCTTTTTTTATGGTTTTGCTACCATTAATTTTTATTCCGTTTTTTTTCTTTGCCAATAAAATATGCCGAAAAATAAAAATGCACCTACTGTATTGGCAATACCATCAAACACTTCAAATAATCTGCCCTCGCAATAATGTTCTTGAATATACTCCAAAGACCAACCGTAAGCGGAAGCTATTGCTGCTGCTATTAAACCTATTTTGATGAGTTCCGGGTTTGAAATATTTAAATGTTTACGGTAATAGGCGCGTAAAAAACTATACACTAAAATACCGTAAACGCCCAGATGCACCCATTTATCAATCGTAAACAGTTCCGTCCAATCAAATTTAGGAATGTCTTTTCCCGGAATTGTTGAAATAATAAAAATAAATATTGCCCAAACAATTGGTAGGACATAATTTCTCACAACAGAAGTAGGTGCAGTCAATAGTTGTTAATGGTTTATGGTTATATGTGAAACGGGATAAAATCCCGAAAATATTTGACATTTTTTCATTTATTAATCACAACGCCGCTTGCAACGAAACGAATTTTGGTTTGCGGTAGCGTTATTTTCGCGATGTCTTCTTTCGATTTGCCATCATCTTCGGCATAATGACGCAATTCATTTACGGAAATAATTTCTTTAAATGCGTCACCACTCATGATAATGCGTTTTCCGGCGAGATCTTTCGGCATAAAAAAAGCGTAATCTTTAAATTTTACGAACATCGGAGCTGCACCGGCTTCACTTTTAATATTCATCCAACAACCGCGTGCTTTGCAAACTGCATCAACAACGCCTGCTACTTTTACATTTTTGAGCGTATCCGTTTTTTGCAAAAGCGGTAACATAGCATCGTAAGAAACAGCATCTTTTGTTGTTACCGGTGCGCCGAAATGCACACCATCATTTTTTTGTTTTGAAAAATCGTTAAAGGCTTCCGACTCCGATTTGGCAACTTCAGTTTTTATTATTGCAACCGGTGTTGTACACGATGACGCTAATACAACAATACCGGTCATGATTAATAGATATTTTTTTAACATGATACAGATAATTTAGAACTTGAAAAAACTTTGAATGCTTTACAAAGATACAAAGTTATACCAAATAAAATATTTTTTTCATCTTAGAGGTGCAAAAGAGAGGTATTCTTAGAAAATTTTTAACTTTACATTTATCTTTTTCATTCCTAAAATAAACTGTTTTAATGCAATGAACCAAGTACAAAACTTAATTGATGCAGTCGCCACAGCTCGTTTTCGCTATCTCGCTTTAGCTAACCAATTTACTGAACTACAAGCACAATGGAAACCTGAACAGGCTGTTTGGAATTTAGTAGAAATTACAGAACATTTATTTTGGGCAGAGCAAGGCGGGATTATTGGTATGTGGAAAACATTAGATGCCATTCACACCGGAAAAATGCCGCGCCAAATTGAATTCAATAATCAAAATCTATCTATCGAAATAATTATTGCGAACACTTGGAAAGAAAAAGAAGAAGTACCTGCTATTGCAGCACCACGTTTTGGTGGACCGCTTGCATTTTGGCAAACTTCATTGTCAGGATTACAGGTTTTGTTACAGCAATTTGGAGACACAATGTCGGATGAAGACCTTGCTGTTCAAGCACACCCGCACCCGATTTCAGGTGCTTTGAATTTTCAACAACGTTTAGAGTTTCTGCGTTTTCATATTGATCGTCATTTTGTACAGGCTGAACGTTCTTTAACGCAAAGTAAAACTTTATAGCTGTAATTTGTAGTTATTTCTGCGCTCTTGCAATGAGTACTAACGCCACGATACCGAAAATAAAATTCGGCAACCAAACGCCAACCCATGCCGATACGCCGGGTTGCATGGCAATCGTTACGGAAAATTTGGAGAGAAAAATAAATATTGCGCCTAAACCGATACCTAAAGCTAAATGTAAACCGACACCGCCGCGCACTTTTCGCGCCGCCAAAGCCATGCCGATTAAACTTAAAATAATGATTGACACCGGATCAGATGTACGCCGATACACTTCCATTTGGTATTCTTTTGTGTTGCCGATGCCGCGTTTTTCGAGTTTATCTATTTCATTTAATAGTTCAGGTGTCGTCAACATTTCTTTTTGGTTCAGAAAGCGCACAAAATCATCGGGAGTCAGATTGATTGTTGTATCCAACACAGCGAATCGTACCAACGTTTCGTGAATGCCATTGAAGTTGCGTTTCTGCACATTTTCTAAATGCCATTTATTAGGGTAGCCGCGAAAATAACCGAAATCTGCTTTTGTAATACTCGTTAAATTGCCGTTGTCGAAATGTTCGATGCGCAAATCACGCGCAGAGGTATCTTGTTTTCGATAATTTGCAATAAAAATTTTGGTCGAAGGATCTAAAAACATATGCACATTATCCGTTTTGGCGCGGTCGTTAAATTTC
>JAYTNA010000653.1:0-4230 GCA_043748865.1 Saprospiraceae bacterium | reverse complement strand
ACGGCTCAAACTGCGACAAACGCTGTAAACGCTTCAATGGCAATTAAAGCCACCTACGCTGACAGTTCCGGCAAATCGGGATTAGCTAATGCTGCCAAGACCGCGCTCGATGATTTGGACAGAGATCCGACCAACGAAATTCAATCCCTGACTTATGATTCAGCATCAAAAAAACTCATCCTCAGCAATCCGGTGGGAGTACCTTGGGTTGCCAATTTAGCTTCAGGTGCGTTTGATAATCCGGGTGCTTCAATAGATTACCCACTCGGTATTTTGGGTTCACCCGTCCTCATTACTACCAATTTCACTGTACCTGCCGGCAAAACTTTTTTTGTCAGTGCCGTTAACGGTTCTATCACTTTGGCAGATGGCAGAGAGTTGCTCAACGAACCCGGTATGCCGATTATTCCCGAAAATACAAGTATCTTAAGTTGCTATTGTTCCGGTATTTTATCTAGCATTAAAAGCAATATTACACCTTTAATTCTCGATTTGACTTCGCCCGCATTCACATACACTGTACCTGCCGGCAAAACCCTTATAGTTAAAAGCGGTGTCTCCAGTACAGGCAGTTTGAGTATGCAAATAGATTCTGATTATTTTACTTTCTATACCCGCGGCACGCCGTCACCGCGCTTAGTGGTTGTCACTTCCGGCAAAACGATTAAAAAATTGCCCACCGCCCTTAATACCGAGAAATTGATACTATCCGGTTATCTTTTGGGGTTGTAAGATTGCCGGCTTCGCCGGTAGGAGGACTTGAGAGGAGTGACGCGATTTTTTTAATTTTAGGGCGGCATAGAGTCGAGCGTTAAATAGTTATATTAGCCGTCACCCCCGGCAAAAAGACTTGAAAATCGTAGCCTCAATAAAATTCTTTTCAAGCGCGATGTTCTCGCGTAGTAAGGACGAGCTACTTTAAGTTTAAAGTATAACTGTTTAACACTCGACTCTATGCCGCCCGAAAATTAAAAAAAATGTGTCACTCCATTAAGAACCGGCTATCAGCCTTTAAAAGAAGTTGATGCTGATAGCTTTTTAAACAAATTAACGAATAAAAAAATGAAAAAAATAACCGACGCTAAGGTATATTTAATAATATTAACAATTTTCAATTTTCAATTTTCCATTTTCCATTGTTCCGGTCAGCAAATCAAACGTTCCGCTCTCTCCTCGACGGCGAAAATATCAACGCAAACGCAATACCGGGTCACGTCCACTACCGGTAGCTGTCCCGGTTGTTCGGTTTTGCACCCCTTGTCGCCGGCAAAAGCACCGTTCAGTCGCCAAGGCTTTCAGCAGCCCCCGGTTTTGTACAATACGCCCGGGTGTTTCGATATGAGTACGCTCTTCAATACCACTACCACACAAACTGCCTGCGGTTTGCGCTTCGATTTCGAATACGCCGGCAACACTATTACCGATGTCACGTTCGATTGGGATTTCGGGCAAGATGCTTTTCCGAAAAAATCCGATGTCGCCAATCCCGTCAGTATTTTTTACGCCACTGCCGGCTTAAAAATTATCACACTTACTGTCCGAAAAGGTGGTGTCTGTACCCAATCGGCATCAAAAGTGTTTACTCTATCTCCGACTCAATTCAGTATCGGTGCACGTGCCGTCCTCACCAACGTCAAATGTTTCGGCGACAAAACCGGCAGTATCACGACCACACCCGTCGGCGGCAAATCGCCCTACAGTTTTGGTTGGTCTACCGGATCTACCGGTAATATCCTTTCCGGTATCGGTGCCGGCACATACCAAGTTACTATTACAGATGCCTTAGGTTGTAAATTTTCTATAGATACGGTTGTTACACAACCTTCACAACCGCTATCCATTGCCGTCACCAAAATAGACGAAACCTGTGCCGGTTTCAAAGATGGTTCCGTTTCCGTCAACGTTTCCGGTGGCACTAAACCGTTCACCTACAAATGGTCTAATGGAGTGAAAGATTACACCGCCGACACCTTAATCGCCGGCAAATATACCCTTGCGCTTAAAGATACTTTCGGCTGTAAATTAGATACCGTTTTCACCATCATAGACCGCTGTAAAAAAACCTTAGCAAGTTATGACATCATTACTCCTAATGGCGATGGCATCAACGATACCTGGGTTTTTCCCCACATCGAAGACTATCCGAACAACCAACTGTTCATCTATAATAGGTGGGGACAATCCGTGTATTCTAAATCAGCTTATTTGAACGACTGGGCAGGACAAACCAACTACAATCAGCCGCTTTTAACCGGTGCTTATTTCTATGTCCTCAAACTGAATGATACAAAACAGCAAGTTTTTAGCGGCTCGATAACACTACTTCGTTAATTTATGATTGGTTGATTAGTGATTGGTTAATTCATTGCCCGTAATTTTTAAATTCGATAAATTCAAGTGAGTTCATGAAAAAAATATTACTCATTATTCATTGTACATTATTCATTATTCGTTGTAATGCACAGCAATATCCGTTATTTACCAATTACATCAGTAATGGATACATTGCCAATCCCGCTATTATAAGTTCTTATGAATACATTGACCTACGCGGTACATATCGCTCGCAATGGGTAAATTTCGATGGTGCACCCGTCACGAGTACTGTCGGTCTAGCCATACCTGTCGGAAAATCGGGCTTTGCAGTTGGCGGCATTTTCGTAAATGATGTGGCAGCGCATCTCAAAAAAAGCGGCGGCACACTCATGCTCAGCTATAATAAAAAACTCGGCGACAACTTGAACTTGGGCATCGGCGGCTCGCTCGGTTACTACAAATTTAACATCACCGACGACGTATTCGCCCAAAACGCCATTGACCCCGTTATTGCCGGCGGACAACAAGGGCTTTCAACGCCCGATGTCACGCTCGGTATCTACGTCAAACAAAAAGATGGTTTTTTCGCAGGCTTTTCAGTCCCCCAACTCTTCAATAAAAAACTCGATTTCGATCCTATTACTGCTCGTATTTCTAAGACACAAATCGCGCGACACTACTATGGTTTTGTTGGATATTCTTATCGGATGAACGAAAAAATGACTATCGAACCATCCGTTCATGTCAAACTCTCACCCAACACCAACCCTCAAATTGACGGTGGTGTACGCGCCATTTTCAATAATATGTTTTGGATCGGTGGCTCTTATCGTACCGAAGATGCCCTTACAGCCATGATAGGCATTGAGCAACCCAAATGGTTTGTCGCTTACAGCTATGATATGACTACCTCGAACATCCGTTCTGTTTCCTCCGGTTCGCATGAAATTTCGCTCGGCATCCGACTTTTTAAAGCTACCTGTCCCGATAAAGACAAAGACGGCATCTGCGACACGGACGATAAATGTCCTGACGAACCCGGTCCGAAAGAAAACAACGGCTGTCCTGAAAAGAAAACATTAAAAGAAAAATGTCCCGACCGCGACAAAGATGGTGTTTGTGATGCCGATGATAAATGTCCCGACGACCCCGGTCCGAAAGCGAATAAAGGCTGTCCGTTTCTTGACCGCGACGGCGACGGCGTGCGCGACGACCTCGATAAATGTCCCGACGTACCCGGCACAGTTGCCAACGAAGGCTGCCCCGTCAATGACCGCGACCACGACGGTGTTCCCGACGAAGTAGATCCGTGCCCTGATGAACCGGGTCCGATTTCCAACAAAGGGTGTCCCGAAGGCGGCGACCGCGATAAAGACGGTACGCCCGACAAATTCGATGCATGTCCGGATATACCTGGACCAAAAGAGAATAAAGGTTGCCCGATTAACAACGACAGAGATGGCGACGGTATACCAGACGAGTTCGATCGCTGCCCGAATACCTACGGCACAAAAGAGAACAACGGTTGTCCCGCCGTCACCGACTACGACAAAGAATTGGTCTCCCTTGCTATCAAAGATTTATATTTCGATACCGACAAATTCAACATCCGCCCCTCGGCATTTAAAAACTTAAATTCGTTGGCAAGTTTGTTGAAAGCAAAAAAAGATTGGAAAATAAAATTAGACGGCTACGCTGACGTTCGCGGCAACAAAGAACATAATATTTGGCTCTCCAACAAGCGTTGCGAGATTGTGAAAAACTACTTGATATCTAAAGGTGTATCGCCAGATCTCATTCAGGCACACTCCCACGGCGATCTCAATCCGCTTTACCATCAAAACAGCACCATACGCTACCAACTCAACAGAAGGGTAGAAATTGAGTTTATGTTTGATTAGTTGGTTTATTGGT
>JAYTNA010000652.1:0-2232 GCA_043748865.1 Saprospiraceae bacterium | reverse complement strand
AGTTATTTTGTTCTTTATCGGACTTCTTAATCATAATCTATTCGCACAACCGGCTGTCAACTCAAAAGGGCGTGTTATTGATTCGGCAGGTAATGTTTGGGTGGGCGCTACTAAATTAGGATCAATCTCCAGAGATAGTATCGTAAAAAATGCGCAAGGTAAAAAAATTGCTTTTGTCAAATCCGGTGGAATTTTGGTAGATGCAAACGGTAAAACGCTTGGTAGAATGGGAAAAGATGGTACAACTTATTATAATTATGAAGGCACGCCTGTTTTTTATGTAAAAGACAACTCGGATAATGAAACCTGCGATATTTTAGATTCAAAAGGTAAAGTAATCGGCAACGTCCACAATAATTTTAAACCTATTGTTTGTACTATGTATTGTTATTCAAATAAGATGAACCATAAAACGCATCGTAAAATTAAAAAATGATTTTTATAATTAGACACAGTGGCAAACCTAAACTGTTTGCGGCTGTGCTTCAATCTTTTTAACAATGAAAATATTAAACAGTATAGACAAATTTGGAACAGTTGGTTTATTCTTAACAGCTATTTTATCACCTTGCTGTTTTCCGATTTTTGCTTTCGGTGCTTCTGCATTAGGCTTAGGTAGTTTTGAATTGTTTGGTGGTTGGACGATGTGGATTTTTGAAGGGATGGCACTCGTTTCACTTGCAGGACTCTATTTTTCTTATCGCAAGCACCTCTGTATTTATCCGCTTTTGATTGCCGTACCGAGTGTTGCTTTGATTTTTTATGGGTATCATTTCAATGAAAGTAATTATTGGCAGTATTTTCTTTATGCCGGAATGGTCGGACTTTTAGCGGCAACGGGCGTTAATTATTATCGCAACAAGCTACATAATACTTGTACAGCTTGTACGCCCGCTGCAACAGCTAAGGCTCAAGGTATTGAACTAAATTCAATTATTACTTGCCCTAATTGCGGGCATCAAAAAAATGAAAACATGCCTACCGATGCTTGCCTATTTTTTTATGTGTGTGATAATTGTAAAACACGCTTAAAACCGAAAGAAGGCGATTGTTGTGTGTTTTGCAGTTACGGTACTGTTAAGTGTCCGCCAATGCAAACCGGTAGTTCGTGTTGCAATTGATAATGGGAAGTGGTTAATTAAAAAAATTAAAAATGAGATTATTAGTGTTGTTAAGCGTGTCATGGGGAATGGCGTTCACTTGTTTAGCACAAAACGCGCTTAAAATGAGTATTAGAAACGAAAAAAATAAAGAGCCTTTAATTGGAGCGACTGTTCAAATCGAGAACACTTCGATCGGTGCAAGTACAGACGAAAATGGGAACGTTGAACTGCTAAATATTTCGAACGGAAAACAAACCCTTATTTGCTCTTTTATCGGATATAAAACTATTGAAAAAAATTTAGATTTCCCTTCGGACAAGCCTTCGGATGTTTTAACTGTTTTTTTAACCGAAAACGGAGAAGAATTAGAGCAAATAACAGTTTCTACGACGCGAACAAGTCGAAATATAAATAACGTACCTACGCGCATTGAAGTCATATCATTAGAGGAAATTGACGAAAAATCCAATATGAAACCGACTAATGTTGCTATGCTGCTGAATGAAAGTATTGGTATTCAAATGCAACAGACTTCCTATACCTCTGCTACTCAAAGTATCAGGATACAAGGCTTAGATGGGCGTTACACGCAAATATTGAAAGACGGGTTTCCTGTTTTTGGTGGCTTCTCGTCCGGTTTAAGTGTTTTACAAATCCCCCCATTGGATTTAAGACAAGTTGAAATTATAAAAGGTTCGGCATCTACGCTTTACGGCGGCGGTGCGATTGCCGGCGTAATAAATTTTGTGAGTAAAGAGCCTTCGGAAAAACGCGACGTCTCTCTTATTTTAAATGAAAACTCAACTTTAGAGAGCAACGTTGGTGTGTGGTTTTCGCAGCGAAATAAAAAAATTGGATTCACTATACTTGGTGCTTTTAATTATCAACATCCGTATGATGTGGACAAAGACGATTTTACGGAATTGCCTAAAACTACCTCATTGAGTTTCAATCCGCGTTTATTTTTTTATTTCAATGATTCAACCCAACTCGTTATCGGTAATGCCGTTAATTATGAAACGCGATTCGGCGGCGATATATTCGTGATAAATAATAAACCGGATAATTATCACGCTTATTTTGAAAAAAATAACTCATTTAGAAATATAACAACTGCCGAGTTTACAAA
>JAYTNA010000651.1:0-1659 GCA_043748865.1 Saprospiraceae bacterium | reverse complement strand
AACTTGATACGCTAAATCGATGAAAATCTTTTTTCCTTCAGTTGTGTCAATCGGTACATCAATTCCGAAGAAACGTGCCAATACGCGAAAAACATTGCCATCAAGCACGGCGTAGGGTAAATCGTAAGCGAAAGAAGCGATCGCCGCCGCAGTGTAAGTGCCGATACCTTTAAGTTTTAAAATCTCGTCGTAAGTATTTGGAAATTTTCCGTTGAGTTCGTTTGCAATAAATTTTGCTGTGTGGTGTAAATTTCGAGCGCGAGAATAATAACCCAAACCTTCCCACATTTTCATCACCTCATCATTTGTCGCGTCGGCTAACTTTTTTACGGTCGGATAGCGTTTAATAAATTTTTCATAATAAGGTGTACCTTGTGCAACGGTCGTTTGCTGCAAAATAATTTCGGAGAGCCAAATTTTGTACGCATTTTTTTCATTCAGCCAAGGCATTGCCCGTTCGCGCAAAGTATTTTGAAAAAATATTTTTTCGCGAAAGAAATTTATTTTTTTTTCAAGAAAATTTTGAAAATTTTTTCCTTCCGAAAATTTTTTTTCGTGATTTTTTTTTCGTGATTTTTTTTTATCTTTCATCAACGCAAAAATAAATCAATCGCATTAAAGAAAGATGAAAACTTCGTTAATCAGTTAATTCAACAGTTAAATGATAAGATTCCAACCATTAACAAATAAGCGATTAACCAATTCGCTAAAAGTCCATTAATTTTACGGCGCAAAAAAATACTTCAAGCAATGGATTTAAACTCTTATATCGCAAACGCAGCGTTTGTTAAGCAATTTATTGGTTGGTTGAAACGGGTATGTATACCCGGATTACGCGGCGTGCCATTGTACAGCGTTTTAGAGTTTCTTTACATTGAATTATTTTTCAACGCACCTTTAACGATGCGAGCGAATGCCATTGCATACAGTTTTTTCATGTCTATCTTTCCGGCATTTATCGTTTTATTTTCAATTATACCGTATTTACCTTTCAATAAAGAAGATTTACTTTCCCAAATTCATGTCACGATACTTGAAGTGATGCCCAATAAAACGGGTGATACTTTATTTGAAGCCATTCACGCATTAATCAAGACAAAACGTTCCGATGCACTTTCTTTCGGCTCAATTTTAGCAATTTATTTTTCAAGCAGTGGCGTGATGACACTTATGAATGGTTTCCAAAAAAAAGATGATGCTTTTGAGCAACGCGGTTATTGGAAACAACTTCGTACTGCCATCGGTATTACTTTGATGTTGAGTTTTATGCTTACTATCAGCAGCGTTCTTGTGATTTTGGGTACGCAAATTTTCGGATGGGTGCTGAAAATTTTACAATTGAGTACAATATCGGCATTTATTTTTCTTGCTATTAAATGGCTCGTCGTTGTCGGTGCTTTGTATCTAGGTATTGCTATTCTCTATCGTTTCGGAATTTCTACCAAAAGAAAAATTCCTTTTTATTCACCCGGAGCAAATGTGGCTACGGTATTATCTTTGCTCACGTCACTCGGTTTTTCATTTTATGTTGATAATTTCAGTAATTACAATAAGGTTTACGGTTCTTTTGTAGCGGGTATTGTTCTCTTAATTTGGTTGCAACTCAACGCCATGATTTTAATTATTGGTTTTGAACTTAATGCTGCCATAGAAATTTTT
>JAYTNA010000650.1:0-1390 GCA_043748865.1 Saprospiraceae bacterium | reverse complement strand
TGTCCAATTTAATTTTTGCTTGTTAATTTTATTTTGCATAATGCCTTCCGCAAGTGGCGAGCGACAAATATTTCCAAGACAGACCATGAGTATTTTCATTACTATTTAATTTCTCACAAAAAAACAAAAATAAAAAATAATTCCGCGAAAAAATTTTTTCTTTTCAAAAATAATTTATAAATTTATTTCGTGAAAGAAAATTTTTAGAAAAAATAATCTGAAAATAATTCTATTCACAAATCGAATCAACCAAAACAATTAAGAATTAAGAATTAAGAGTTAAGAATTGTTTTTAACTCTTAATTCTTAATTCTTAATTGTTTTCATTTTCTCATCTTTTAAAATATAAACGTATGATTTACGACACGCCCAACGTTCGAAACATCGTTTTACTCGGACACTCCGGCTCCGGGAAAACGACCTTTGCCGAAAGTATGCTTTATGAAGCAAAAGCGATTACGCGCAGAGGTCAAGTTATTTCAGGAAATACTGTTTCCGATTTTACGCACATTGAGCAGGGTAGAGGTCACTCTATTTTTTCTACGCTCTTACACGTTGATTGGAAAGATTGCAAAATTAATATCATGGACACACCGGGTTACGATGATTTTATAGGCGAAATCGTTTCTTCGCTTAAAGTAGCAGATACGGCTGTGATGATGCTCAACGCCGCTGCCGGCGTGGAAGTCGGCACCGAACTTTTATGGGAATACATTCAAGATTACAAAACACCTACTTTATTTGTTGTTAATCAACTCGATCATCTGAAAGCTGATTTTGAAGCGACGCTTGAACAAGCACGCCAACGTTTCGGCAATAAAGTTTTGCCGGTACAATATCCGATTGAATCCGGCGATGCTTTTCATACAATTATTGATGCGCTGCGCATGGTGATGTATACTTTTCCGAAAGCAGGCGGGAAACCGGAAAAACATGCTATTCCTATTAAAGAAAGGGGACGCGCTAATACCATGCACCAAGCCTTAGTAGAAATTGCCGCCGAAGGCGATGAGACACTTATGGAAATGTTTTTTGAAAACGGTTCACTCACCGAAGAAGAATTAGCAAAAGGTTTGACAATTGCACTCGGCAACCAATCTTTTTATCCGTTATTTTGTGCGTCATCTGTGCTGAATATGGGTAGCGGACGCATTATGGGTTTTATTCATGATATTTGTCCGTCACCGGCAGCGCGTTCGGAAGCACCTTTGGTCGGCGGAAAAACTTTAGTGTGTAACACAAAAGATAGAACAACTGCATTTATTTTCAAAACGATGTCGGAACCGAATGTCGGTTTGGTGTCCTATTTTAAAATTTATTCGGGTGTATTGAAAGCCGGCGACGAATTGATGAATGAAGCCACAGGCACATTAGAACGTTTCAATCAATT
>JAYTNA010000649.1:0-2868 GCA_043748865.1 Saprospiraceae bacterium | reverse complement strand
CTGTATATTGCAAAGTGCAAAGTAATTCCGGCACAGATGCCGGTACTGCATTATTTGACCCATTGAACATCACACCGTTTGAAAAAGAACCGAGTGATTTCGATACGTTTTGGCAAAATCAAAAATTACAATTGTCGCGTGTGTCGATTGATGCACAACTCTCCCCTATTGCAACACAATTCGACGGGTCTCAAAGTTTTTCCATTTCTATGGCAACTGTTGACGGTCGTCGTGTTTATGGTTATATTACTATTCCCGCCGGCAACGGACCTTTTCCGGCAATTATTACATTGCCTCCTTTCGGCACTTCACCTGTTCAGTTAGAAGAATTGACGAATTACGGTTTTTCAACGCAAGGAAAAGCTATCAGTTTGACCATCAGTGTACACAATGCGCCGATAAATTCTACCGATCCGAATTCTTACCAACCTGATATTTTAACCGACCCGGCAAAATTTTATAATCGTTTGATGGTTTTAGCTGCTGTTCGTTGTGTGGATTATCTTAATTCGCGCAGCGATTTCAACGGTGACATCGGTGTTTCCGGTATCAGTCAAGGTGGCGGATTAGCCTTATCACTTGCCGGATTAAGTTCGCAAGTAAAAGCATTAGCACTCAGCGTACCCGCAGGTAGCGAACACACGGGCAGACGTTATCATCATGCATCAGGCTTTCCTTATTATGATGAACAAGCGTATAATTTGCAAATAAACGGTCAAGGTGTAGACACAAATGCTATTATTAATGCCGCCAAATATCATGATGCCGCTTATTTTGCGAAACGTTATAAAGGTCCAATTCAAGCAGATTTAGGTTATAAAGATGAAGTGACTTTTATTGCTTCGCAATACGATGCAATTAACGCACATCAAGGTTCTTCTGTCATTTTTAATAAACGCAACGACGGTCATGATACGCCTTGGATAGAATATTGGCAAGGGCGTTTTGCTTTCTTTAAAAAATATTTGCGCGGTTTCAATAATCCAGTGACGGGTATTCCGAGTTTCTTAATAAGTGCCGGCAATGATCAACAAGTCAGTTCAAATACTGCGACACTTACAGGTAGCATCATATTAAATGATGCTCCGGAGTTAACTTCAACCGTAAAATGGGAAAAAATAAGTGGTCCCGGAAATGTGAGCTTTCCGCAACAAAATAACAGAACTACTGTCGCGAATTTCAGTACAGCCGGAACATACGTTTTGCGTTTTTCGGCTGTTAACGATTATTTAATCGGTACGGAAGGTAAATACGTGATAATGGTAAATTATGTTACCGTTACGGCAGGTGGCGTAACACCGACATGCAAAAATGATACTACGCGCCTTGCTTTAAGTACTTGCAATGCGGCGGCAGCCGGCACCACAACTGTAACCTTAAAAAATATCGGCGGTTGCGATAGTCTTGTGTTTACAACAACAACTTATCAGCCGGCACCAGTACCGACTATTACACGTTCAGGAAATACACTTACGTCATCTTCCGGCACTAATTATCAATGGTATAAAGACGGTGTTGCTATTTCGGGTGCAACCGGAAATGTTTATACGGTTATAATTTCCGGAAATTATACGGTTCAAGTCGGCAATGTTTTCGCATGTACTACCGTTTCGGCGGTAACAATGGTTACGATTGCACCGACTTACGATTGTCCTACTTTACAAAAAAATATTGGCGATGCTTGCGACGACGGTAATCCGAATACTACTAATGATCGCATCCGTGCTGGTTGTATTTGTCAAGGTGATGCTGTTGTAGTAACAAATGCTATTGCATTAAATTGTCCGAAAGATATTACAATTTACACTTTACCCGGCTTAACTTCTTCCGTCGTGCAGTGGAGTAATGCTTCAGCTACAACTGCTTGTACAGTCGGTACAGTCGCTCAAAATTGCGTGACTACAGATATATCCGGCTTTAAAAGTCTTGGTAAATTCGGTAACAGCCAATATTTTTTATCAACCGACAAAAAAAATTGGGAAACGGCGAGTCAAATCTGTAAAAGTAAAGGTGGTTATTTAGCCGCACTCACATCAAAAGATGAAAATGATTTTGTTTCAAGTAAATTAACTAATCGCAATGAAGCGTACTTCTTCGGTTTCTCCGGCAAACCGGATAGTATTTTCCGCTGGGTAACGGGTGAACCGGTTAATAGTTTTTCGAATTGGGATGGCGGTTTTCCGGTGTACAGAAATGGTAATGAATATTATGCGTGTATGCTCGGTTGGTCGAACGGCAAATGGGCGAATGTTAATCCGATGGTAGAATTTCCATACATTATGGAAATAGATTGCGGCAGCAGTTCATCAACAGTTGGTGCAGTTAATATCGCGCAGACTGCCGGTCCTTTAAACAATTCGGTTGCCAACGTCGGTACTTATAAAATTACTTATGAAGGTACAGATAATTGCGGCAATAAAAATACGTGCAGTTTCAATTTAACTGTTGTACAGGCAATCGGTACAGGCAGCGGCGATGTTTCAATTTTGGAAGCACAACACATCAACGGCAAAACATCGGTGGAGTGGATGAGTAATATAAAGACCACTGACGGTGTTATTTATTTCCAACGTTCTTATACAAATGTCTCTTTTCAAACGGTTAAAACACAAATTTATTCCAATCCTTCTCGCGCTTTAAATGCTTATGCATTTGAAGATGTGACGGATAAAGACGGAACAGTTGTTTATTATCGCGTCGTTTTACAAATGGGTGACGGCACGATAAAAATTTCGGATATTAAAAATGTACGTCCGACTATTAACAGAGATGTCGTCATTTATCCGAATCCTACGAGCGGCGAATTTAACTTGCACTTAAAAGCGTTTGAAAAATTACCGGTCGAATTAATTATTAGTAATACACTCG
>JAYTNA010000648.1:0-2531 GCA_043748865.1 Saprospiraceae bacterium | reverse complement strand
GGTAATCAAAATTTCAAAGAACAAAAATACACTGTAAACTCATAAGTTAACGCTCGAATCTAAAGCCCTATTAAACTATTAATTCGTATTCGTAATTGATTATTAATTTTTCGTCCCCAGCGGACGTTTAAACAAATCGGCATCTACTTTTAAGGGTGCGCGTGTTTGTGGCGGAACAGTTTGTAACGGACGCGATTGTATCGGTGCTTGCAATTGGGTCTGAACTTGTTGTTGCTGTGTCGGCACATCTACGGTTTCGACAGTGGGTTGCTGAAATGCTACGGCTACTTTGTAATCGCGACTGATGCCGCGCACTGCGGGTAATAAAATTAATTGCATAATTTCCAACGCACGTTGTTTCGATTCGGTAAAAATCGTGCTATTGTATGCGTCGTCTCTGAAAGCCTGTCGAAGTTTATTGATATTGTCGTTAAAATCTTGCGGATTTATTTCGCGCATCCAACCGACATCTAAATTTTCTACTTTCGGATAAACTTCGTGCGATAAAATTTGCGGCTGCGGTAAGGTGACAATCACTCGATGATTGGCATTGTCCACCGTCACATCAAAAAAATTATTTAAATTGAAACCGACTTTTATAATACTGATTGCCGTGACATCGAAATCCGTTTTAGAAACATTGTAACCCATCACTTTCGTCGAATTATTTACGCGAATACCTTTTTTATCGCGCACTTCTTTCACTGCCAATTCCGTAATACTGCGTTCTACTTTTTCTTTGAGCAAGCCGCGTGCTTTGGCGAAATCTCGAATGGCAGCAGCATCTTGCAAACGTTTTACCGTCGGACGCAAACCTTCCATTAAAGCGATACCGCAAGGTGTTTCTACTTTCGCACCTTTTACGGACAGTTTTCCATCCTGCGTTTTTAAAACCGTTGACATGATATTGGTAATAAAGAAACACGTATATTTTCCCGCTACTTCATTCAATAAATCGGCAGCACCGGCAGATTGGTTTTCGTACCAAGTGCGATACAATTGCGAAGTTGTATCCGACATACTCGCAAAATCGTTATAGTACAATTGATTCACCATCGGGTGCATTTTTCGATATTCTTCCAAACAAAGAGCGCGTGTATTGGCATCTAGACCCATTCTGTTACAAACGTGCGACACTAAAGCGGTATTGAATTGGAAAATCAAATCACTAAACTCGCGTTTATATTTTTGCGGATTGCTCAAAATTTCTAATGCCGGTCCTTCCGCCAAATCTATTTTAAAATCGGCGGGCATATAAGTTATTTGCATCGCTCGCGGAATACTCGAAACTTGTGTGTCGTTATTACCGGCATATAAAGTATAACCGAAATAAGCAGCAGCCGCGATAAGCAACCAAAGTATCAGTTGTTTAAACGGTGCGAGCGGGTCGCTGTGCGAAGAATGTCCGCCACCTTCAGACGAACCATGTGAATGAGGAGGAACGGGATGTACTGCCATCGTTTTATTCTGTTTGTGTCGTTTTGTGTATTGTGTTTCGGTGTAAGGAATAAAAAAGAAATAATTTCTGCCGATAAACTTATTCCTTTATCATTCCTAATTTTAAATTTTGGAGTAAAATTACGGAAAATTTTGTAAAAGAAAATAATCATTCCTTTCGAGGGCAACAAAACATTTAGTTTTTCCGTCTATAAGCATTTATAAATTTTTTTGGGCGAATTTTTATTTTTAAAATTTTTGATACTAGAATTTTTTTAAAATTTTTTTCGCGCGATTTTTGTTCAAAATTTTTTTTACGCGAATTTTTTTTCAAAAAAAGCTCTATTTCAAATTAAAAGATGAAACACATTTCTACGGTTTTTTTTATTTTAATTTTCTTTTCCGCATCCGCACAAAAAACAATTTCACTGACAGATAAAAATTGGATAGACATTACGCGCCTTGACAAAAACATCGTCATAGATATTCGATATGCGACGATAAATAATTTCACGCGCGCGAAAATTTACGATTGCGGTAAATGTTATTTGCGTCCGGAAGTTGCACAAGCGATTACGAAAGCGCAAAAGATTTTACAAAAAAAGGGTTACGGCGGATTAAAACTATTCGATTGCTATCGTCCGAAATTATATCAACAACGATTGTGGGCGAAAAAACCTGACAAAAATTATGTCACACCACCTTGGAAAGGTTCGATGCACAGTCGCGGCAGTGCCATAGATTTAACACTGCTCGATACGCACGGCAACGAAATTGATATGGGAACGCCCTACGATACTTTTTCAGATAAAGCACATTACGATTACAAAGATTTACCGAAAGAAATTCTAAAACACCGCCAAATTTTGCGACAAACACTCGAACAAGTCGGTTTCATCGGTATCCGTACAGAGTGGTGGCATTTTTCTTATAAAATTAAACAGTTTGATCTGTCGGAGATTTTGTGGGGGTGTGAGTAAGTGGCAAAGAGATTATTCTATTTCCCTATTTTAACCGATTCCTGTTTTAGTTCCACTATTAAATCTTCTATGTATTTGAATTTGCTTCCGCCGCGAATATGTCGCCCTTGTACT
>JAYTNA010000647.1:0-1139 GCA_043748865.1 Saprospiraceae bacterium | reverse complement strand
CACTTCCGTTAAAATTTGTTGAACACTGTTGTATAAATTAAGTCTGCCACCCGTGCGCGATTTTCCGGTGAGATTAGCAACTTTATCTAAACCGTTTATAAGTGCGTCGCGAATTATCAAAGCAGCTTTCGATGGATTTGTTTTCGATAGGGTACAAACATTGCCGCCGTTAGTTTTCACGGCATATAATAACGCTGCCGAACCGGCAGCTAATGGAGCCGCTAAAGAATTTCCGCCATCAATTAACTCAAAAGTATTATTTACTGAAGTAGTAATAATACTCGCCCCCGGTGCCGTAAACGCAATATATTTGGTACTGAATCCGCCCGGCTGAAATTTGTCAAGCGAGTCTGTATGATTAATTGAGAGTAAATAATCGCTTGAACACAAACTCGGTAAATCACCGATAGCATCTACGTCGCCGTTGGTGTTTGTGGCGGCTACAAAATTCAAAATACCTTGCTGCCCTAAACTGTCGTACATACTGCACCACAATTTATGATCTTCAGGTCGTCTGCCGTCAAGCCCCAATGACATAGACGTAACGGTGATAAATGCGCCTTTTTTTCCGCCCGATTCATTGTACAATTTGCGCATTTTAATGGCGTAAGAATAGGCACTAATGATAATGCTTTCATTCGTTACGCCGCTCAAAATCATGAGTTTTATATTCCAATTTACGCCGGCGATGCCCGATTTATTATTGCCGGCAGCACCAATCAAACCGGTCACGTAGTTACCGTGATAAGAGTCATTATCTTGGAGGAGTTTTGTGTGATCGTCATTGCCGGAAAAAAAATTGTAGCCGACGTAATCGTCAATGAACCCGTTACCGTCATCGTCAATGCCATTATTCGGAATTTCATTTTTGTTTTTCCAAAGGTTCGGCGCAAATTCTTTTATGTACGGGTCGAAACCGCGATCTAAAACAGCCACGACAATCGTATCGCCGCAAGGTGTTACACCGCCGGTGCCGAAATCCCAAGCTTGCGCCGCTTTTATTTTTTTCAAATACCATTGCAGGTTGTAAAGTGAATCGTTTGGTGTTGTGGTACGCGTTTCTACGAGATAATTAAATTGCGCGGTTTCCACCATGTCGTTGTCACGCAGTTTTTCTAAAACATCATTTTCATTTTCAA
>JAYTNA010000646.1:0-2446 GCA_043748865.1 Saprospiraceae bacterium | reverse complement strand
GCCTCTGATGTGCCGAATGATATGTTCGAGCAGATTAACTTATCACATTTGTCTGAAAATTGGAAAAAAAAATTAAAAAATGCAGAATCAGAAGTACCGAATGATTTGTTTGATAAAATCAATGCAGCACGTTTATCCGGCACCTGGAAAAAACAATTGAAAGATACCGAATCGGAAGTGCCGAATAATTTATTTGATAGGATTGAAGAAGTACTTGATAAAGAAAACCTAAAAGAAAAATTAAACAACTACGCTTCTGAAGTGCCGGATAATTCTTTTGCCCGTGTGATGGAAATGCGTCAGTCGGAATCAATACGTCGCCCTTTCGGGTTACTTTTCGGGTTGCTTTTACTTTTACTTTTAGGAATGTTGGTAACAACGAGTACATTTAAAAAATCGCTTTTGCCTCGTTATAATAAAAAAGAGCGTATAGAACCTATTAAAGAACAAGTTAAAAAACAAGGTTCCGATAAAAAAGATTTCGTTGTCATGTCGGAAAATAATACCGACAATCGTGTTAATGAAAATAACCCGTCGCGTATCAATAAAAAACAAAATAAAAATTCTGAGGAAAAAATATCCGAAAAACGTATTCTAAATTTAGAAAAAAATGCGGATAAAAATTTTATTAATTCTAAAATACGTAGTTTAAATCGGTCGGCATCGAAAAAAATAAATGATAATCAGACTATCTATGCTTCCGAAAATTTGAGAGCAATCCATAAAAATACAAATAGCGAAAATAATTTAACAACTAAGTTATTTGATAAAACGGTTAACGAGAACGCCAACGAACCGATATATATTAACGGAACGAAACCCGTCGTCGAAGTTCAAAAACACGACGACATTATAAACCAAAACGTTTTAAGTAAAAATTTAACGATTAATACTTTACCGCTTAAAACAAGTTTTCTTACTGTAAAAAATACTTTTGTATCGCCGTGCAACGGACCAGGAGACGGTTGTCCGACATTCGGACCTCAAACACATTTTAATCCAAACAAAGGGTTTTTTATAGATGCTTTTGCCGGACCGGAGTATGTAATGCGCAATTTAACAGCAAAAAATAAAGATTTTTCAGATTATAGAAATTTTCGCGACACAATTGAACGTCCGCAATATGCTTTTACTTCTGGTGCAGGTGTCGGATACGAATTTAAAAACGGTATCGTTTTGCGCACAGGTATTTTATATAGTGTGATCAACGAAACGGCAAGGTTCGATAGTATAGGTGTCGGTAAAGTAGAATTTACGGTGACGACAGACCCGACAACCGGACTGCGCGATACTTCAGAAAAAATTATTACAAACGGTATTTTCAGAAAAACGCGCTATAATCATTATTCAGATTTAAATATTCCCGTTCAAATTGGTTACGACATAATTCTGAAAAATAATTGGTCAGTGATGCTGAAAGTCGGCGGCGGTTTTAATATTTCTTCGTGGCGAAAAGCCGATATTGCGGGTACTGATTTTAAATTGCTGAATCAAACCGGTAATTCAGCCACAGATGTTTTCAAAAAAAATATCGGCGGCTATATCGGCGGCAGTATAGCTGTTTACAAAGCTGTTGATGAACATTTACTCGTCGGCATTGAACCGAGTGTGCGCTATTACCTAACCTCTTTTACACAATATGCTTATCCGCTTTCGCAAACTTATTTTAATTTCGGTATTAATGCCACCGCGAAATGGAAGTTTTAGGAATTTTTTTAGATTAAATAATGTCAATACAGAAACAAAGCATACTGATTTCAATAATTATAATCCTATTTTTTAGCTGTAAACACCAACCGGTGGTACCTCCGGATAACAGCGGTATAACTACCACGCCAACAGACACAACGAAAATTGTAAAAGACTCAACAACAAAACAAATAGACTTAACAGGAACACCATGTAATGCTGATACGGCTTATTTTACCGATGTACTTCCACTTTTTGTATCCAATTGTGCTCTTTCGGGTTGCCATAATTCCACATCAAAACGTTCGGGTTATCAATTAGACAGTTACGCAAATATCATACGTGTCGGATTAAAAGCCGGAAGCAGTTCGGGCAGTGCCGTTTACAATAGTATGGCAAACGGAAGTATGCCGCAAGGTAGAAGTATGTTGATTACACAAAATGTAGTGATAAAAAAATGGATTGATCAAGGTGCAAAAAATAATTCTTGTAATCCGTCTTATGGCACTTGTGATACAACTTCAGTAAAATTTTCTGTATATATCGCGCCTTTAATTCAAAATCAATGTCAAGGTTGCCACAATCAAGTGAGTTTACAGGGTGGTATTTCATTATCAAACTATACTGAAATAAAAAATTCGCTTAAGGGTGGCAGATTTTGGGGTTCAATAGCACAATTAAATGGTTATGTCAGTATGCCGCAAAGTGGGGCAAAATTTTCATCGTGTCAACTTAAGAAAATGCTGCTTATTGTACA
>JAYTNA010000645.1:0-9460 GCA_043748865.1 Saprospiraceae bacterium | reverse complement strand
TTGACGGCAAAAAAAATTACGGTGCTGAAGGTTTTTACGAATATAATATCGGCAATAAAAAGCAAGAAATTAAATTTGATAATATCGTCGGTACGCGTGTCGGCAAAGGTTCTCGCGGTGAAAAAAAGACGGAAACACGCGCCACCGGTGAAGTGCGGGACTCCGCTAATTTTTATATTGATTCGAAAGTACTTTTTAAAGGAAAAATTTCATTGGCATCTAATGAGCCTAATTTATTACTTCAAGGTTTTGCCAAATTAACTTTGGATCGTTTAGGTGAAGGCACGTGGTTCGATATCAATTTCAAAGGGGACAAGAAAAATTTGAACATCGTATATAAAACACCGAAAAATGAAAACGGCGACCCGCTCGCTACCGGTGTTTACATCAGTAAAGAAAATGCCAACGCTTATCCGCGTGTAATGACACCGCTCACTTTCAGAAAAGATCGTGTAGTGATTGATGTGCGCGGTGTGATGAAATACGATGCCTCAAAAGATGAATTAATTGCCGGTGATTCCCTCAAAGTTGCGGATGTATCTCTACACGGTAACAAATTCGTTTTCTCGAACAAAACAGGTAATGTGCGTGCCGATGGTAAATTAGGTTTATGTTCCGGCTTGGAAGGCGTGAAAGTTGTTGCTGCCGGTCGTGTACAAACGCATTTTTTGCGTCCGAATGAACCGCAAACCGATACACTCGGCGGAATTGCCGGCGTAGCAGTCGCGATTGAAACAATGGCGGGCATTAATTTGGGTATTCCGGATAAACTTTTAAAAATTATGGCATTAGATGTTCAAAGTGGTAACTTCGATGCAGCCGATATTGATTACAAAAAAGATAATTTTTATGAAACGTCATTGACGGAATTTATTTCCGACGAAAAAGATTATAATAACACTGTGAACGATATGAAAAATCGCACCTTAGTCATTCCGGATAAATACAATAAATTCGATGTTGTTTTTAGTCGCTTGCCAATGAAATGGAATTCGGAACTTCAAAGTTTTGTATCTTCGGCGAATAAATTAGAATTGAACAGTATCAACGGACAAGCTTTTAATAAAGTCGTTAAAGCAATGGCGGAATTTAAGATGCCGGGCAACGAAGATGATCGCGTGTATATTTATCTTAGAACATCAAGTGATAATTTTTATTTCTTCGGCTATCAAAAAGGTATTCTGAATATTACGTCGAATAATCCGCGTATGGAGGAGGAGTTTAATAAAATAAAACCAAAAGAGCGTATCCGCAAAATCAACGGCGATTTATCTATTGAAATGAATTGGGTAGAACCCGGAACAGCAGAAGTATTTCAACGTCGGATTGCTAATGCACAACATTAATTCGATTTTTGATTTTCATAAATCTAAAATTTTAATTTCTTTGCATTTATAGTGCTTTGTGAACTTTGTGAAAACCTTTGTGTCCTTTGTGTTTATTTTTAACACAAAGGACACAAAGGTTTTCACAAAGTTGACAAAGAAAACTAAAAAATGGAGTTTGAAAAATATTTTGAACAGTAATGATCTAAAATCTAAAAATAAATAAGCTATAACATAGCATTATGTTGCCGTCAATTTTTATTTTTGAGCCGTCAATTTTAGATTTGCGCTTATTAAAATCTAGAATCCAAAATCCAAAATCCAAAATCCAAAATAATTTATGGAATTTCCAAGCAATTTGCATTATACAGAAGACCACGAATGGATTCGTTTAGAATCGAGTGGCGACCTCCACACCGCTTACATCGGTATCACAGATTTTGCTCAAAGCGAATTAGGGGATATTGTTTATGTCGAGGTGGAAACGGTCGGCGAAACTGTGAAAGCCGGAAAAATTTTCGGAACAGTGGAAGCTGTAAAAACAACATCCGATTTATTTATGCCCGTTGACGCAGAAGTATTGGGAGTGAATACGAAAATCATTTCATCGGGTGATGACAATCCTGCACTCGTGAACACACATCCTTACAGCGATGGATGGATTATAAAAGTGCGTGTACATGATTTAAAACAAGTTCACGCATTAATGACTGCGAAACAATATCAAGAAAAAGTGCACTAATCTTAATGATGAATGATGAATTTTTTTACATCATTCATCATTCATCATTCATCATTTATAATTCATCATTTCATAAAATGACTTTCGAGCTTAACGACCAACATTTGGCTGTACGCGAAGCGGCACGCGAATTTGCGCAAAAAGATTTAAAACCGGGCGTGATTGAACGCGACCGCGATATGAAATATCCGACAGAACAAGTTAAAAAAATGGGTGAACTTGGTTTCTTGGGTATGATGGTATCACCGGAATACGGTGGCGGCGGTATGGATGTACTCAGTTACGTGATTGCGATGGAAGAAATATCGAAAGTAGATGCGTCTTGCTCAGTAATAATGTCCGTAAATAATTCGTTGGTGTGTTACGGTATTGAAGAATTTGGTACGTTGGAACAAAGAAGAAAATATCTGCCTAAGCTCGCGACCGGTGAATGGATTGGTTCTTTCTGTTTAAGTGAACCGGAAGCAGGCAGTGATGCAACGAGCCAACGTACATCGGCAGAAGATATGGGTGATTATTATTTGCTCAACGGTACAAAAAATTGGATTACGAATGGCGGCACTTCGAAAATACATCTCGTGATGGCGCAAACGCATAAAGAACTCGGACACAGAGGTATTAATTGCCTTATCGTAGAAACGGATATGCCGGGTGTTGTGATTGGCGCAAAAGAAGACAAACTTGGTATTCGGGCGAGTGATACGCACACGATTATGTATAACGATGTGAAAGTCCCGAAAGAAAATCGCATCGGTGCGGATGGGTTTGGATTCAAATTTGCGATGAAAACTTTATCGGGCGGACGTATCGGTATTGCGGCACAAGCACTCGGCATCGCAGGCGGTGCTTTTGAATTGGCGACAACTTACGCAAAACAACGCGAAACTTTCGGAAAACCGATTGCGAATCATCAAGCGATTGCTTTTAAATTAGCGGATATGGCGACGGATATTGAAGCGGCAAAACTTTTAGTGTACCGCGCTGCTTGGATGAAAGATCAACATCTGAATTATGATACGGCATCGGCAATGGCAAAACTTTTCGCTTCTGAAACTGCGATGAAACATACCGTTGAAGCCGTTCAAATTCATGGCGGATATGGTTATGTGAGAGAATACCATGTAGAACGCCTGATGCGCGATGCAAAAATAACGCAGATTTATGAAGGTACATCGGAAGTGCAGCGGATTATAATTTCGCGGGCAGTACTTGAAGGACAGCTTTATGTTGTATCAGCTATCAGAAGTCAGCCATCAGCTATCAGCAATTAGTAGTAAGTCATCAACTATCAGTCACACAATTTGAACCTGATAGCTGATGGCTGATAGCTGATAGCTGATAGCTAAAAGCTAAATATCCAATGAATAAATACTTACTCGTTTTTTTATTACTCCTTAAATATCTAACTGTAACCGGTGCCGATACTATTATTATTGATAGTATTGTAATTAAAGGAAACGACCTCACAAAGAGAAACGTCATTACACGTGAACTAACTTTTCAAGCAGGCGATACTATAGAATCGTCCTTAATATCCGCTTTAATTGCTACTAATCGGATACGTTTAGTGAACACCAATTTGTTTTCAGTTGTCACACTTACACTACAAAACGGTGTAGATATTCATCACACTTTTATTGAAATTAATTTAATCGAGAAATGGTATATTTTTCCGGGACCGATATTCAGTTACGGCGATCGCAATTTATATACTTGGTTGCACGATTACGGCGGAAAATTAGACCGCGTGAATTACGGTTTACGGCTCAGCCATTTTAATTTAACCGGCAGACGCGACCCGTTGACGCTTACGTTGCAAGCCGGATACACACCAAAAATTGCGCTCGGTTATTCGTTACCCTTCTTCGATAAAAAACAACATTGGGGTTTTTTTTCGAGTGTTTTTTATGCGAAAAATCATGAAATCGGTTACATCACTCAAAACAATACTGTACCGAATTTGACGGACAGTATTGGTACTATATTGCGTACTTATGGTGCCGATTTAGGTTTCAGTTATCGTCCGGCTTTATTTGACACGCATTTCTTCTCTGCGGGCTATTACGTTAGTGACGTAGATCCGATTGTTGTTCAAGAAAAAAACAATCCGAATTATTTCGGCGATAAAAAAACACAACAAAAATTTACTTGGATAGCTTATGCTTATCAACACGATACGCGGGATTTAGCACCTTACCCGAGTAAAGGACATAATTTTGCGGCATCCATCGCTCTTTCCGGTTTGTTAAGCAGTGATGATGTACATAATTTATCTGCTTCGGTCAGATATTCACATTATTTTCCGATTACCGACAAATGGTCATCTGCACACGCCGTGCGCATAAAAGTAGATTTGTTACGCGACAATCAACCGTATAATTTTAATCATGCTTTCGGTTATGGTGGCGATATTTTGCACGGTTATGACGCTTATGTTGTAGACGGCTTAGATTTTTTTTACTTGAAAAACAGTTTGCGCTACGAATTTTTTCATACGGATTTAAGACTGAATAAAGTGCCAATCATCAGAAATAAAATATGGAAAGGCTTTTGGGATGTACCGTTGCGTTGTTATCTCACTGCGAATTTCGATGCTGGTTACGCAAATTTGCCGGACACCCAGGCTTATCTGAATAATACTTTTAGTAATAAGATGTTGTACGGCTATGGTGTGGGGTTAGATATTGTCATCTATCACAACATCGTTATTCAACTCGATTACAGTTTCAATGACACCGGCAAAGGCGGTTTTTATTATCGGCAACGAAGTTCTTTTTAAGTTATGAGCTGTGAGCTATGAGTAGTTAGGATATGAGCCATAAAAAAATTGAAGCTCAAAGCTCAAAGCTAATAGCTCACAGCTAATCATTTCGGCAAAGAAATTTTTCCCATTGATACTGCCGGAAAGAAAAATGCACTGTCGACGTTATTTTTTATCAAAATTCTTTTCTTGCCTGCTACACACTCATTTGCTAAAAAGGCGAACAAAACGGCTTCTTTTGCATCGCCGTTAATACCTAAATCATTGGCGGTAGCAAAATTAAAATTCGGCAATAATTTTTTTATCCTGTTAACCAATAACGGATTGTGCATACCGCCGCCACTCATATAAATAGTTGTCCGTTCGAAGTTGAAAGTTGAAAGTTCAAAGTTAGTTTCCGTATTGATTACCGGTTGCGGTGTATTAAAAGCTGACTGCTGACTGCTAATTACTGACTTCAGATAGCTAAGAATACTATTCGCAATTGTTTGCGCTGAAAACGCTGTGAGTGTTGCCAATAAATTTTCTACGGAAAGGGGGTTTGTGCCGGAAAGTATTTGTGCATGTTCAACAAAAGTCAAATTAAAAACTTCCGGTCCGGTAGTCCCGGAGTGATTTTTAAAATAAGCATGCTGCAACAGTACGCTTAATAATTTATTATTCACCATACCTTTCGATGCAATTTCTGCATCTTTATCATACGATTTTTCCGGAAAATAATGTCGCACACAAGCATCTAAAAGTGTATTACCCGGACCTGTATCCGTTACAAAAACTTCCGACCTAAGCATAGAGGCCGGTAAATAAGTAAAATTAGCAATACCGCCTAAATTCAACATAATCCGATTTTCATCCGACGATGAAAACAAAAAATAATCACCGTAAGCCGCTAACGGTGCGCCTTCTCCGCCGCCGGCAATATGTTTTTGCCGAAAATCGCTAAAAGTAATAATGCCTGTTCTAACGGCAATGTGATCACCGTCGCCGATTTGCAAAGTGGCATTCGGATAATCCGACAAACCATGTTGCGCTTTCGGCGCGTGATAAACCGTTTGCCCGTGCGATGCGATTAAATCAATTTTTGCAGTTTTTATGCGGTGGTTTTTTAGAAAAGATAAAATCATATCGGCGTGTGTGGTGCCGATTTTTTCATTCAACACAACCAAATGCCGAAAATCAATCGTCTCTTTCGCAAAAATTTTTCTGATTTCGTTTTTAAAACTTTCATCATAAGATATTGTATCGAAAGCGACAATGCTCACCACTGTTTCTGTACCGCTACCTTCGAAACGACACAATACTATATCCAAACCATCAAGCGAAGTACCGCTCATAAGTCCAATAATATAACGTACTTTTTTTTTTGAAATTTTGTAAAGGTGATGAATATCGGATTGCATTTTGGATTATGAATTATGAATTATGAATTTGGATTTTAGAATGTTGTAAAATCCAAATTCCAAAATATCATTAATAGTTTTCCAACTCAAAATCGAATGTTGTCGCGTGCGATTTTTTCCGATGAGGTGCGAAATTCTTCTGTATTATAAATAAAATTTTTTCTAAAAGATCAAACAAAAACTTTTTACGACGCGCCCGCAATAAAAAACTCGGATAAAAATGCCATTCTTCGCGCAACTGCCGAACGTAAACTTCATAAACAGGGCGGTCGGAAGCATAGATAGACAAATCAAAATCCAAAAAATAGTTCAAAATCATTCGTGCCGTCAGATATATATTCTTTAACGGCTAAAATATATCGCTCAATTTTTTCCGTCATTTCCGCCGGTAATCGCGCTTTTGTGAGTTTTTATTTTGCCAATGCTGCACTTAACTCAAAACTATTATTGCGCCGAGCATAAAAAACGGCATTGTGATACCAAATCGCAAAATATAGTACCTCATAATTATTGATGCACACGCATACTCATCTAACAATTTAAGCAAATGAAGGACGTGGGTTGTGTGGTGATACACGCGCTTACCGTCTGTATAATTTTTAAATAATTGCTCGAATGCTGAGGCGATAAAAATATTATCGTCCGTATATTTAGACAGTTTTTTAAAAAAAATTATTTTTAGGTGTGCGGTAGTCATTCAAAACCGGATTTGTTCCCGATATTTTTAAGATATTAAAATGGTAATTCGTCTGTCCTATATGTTTTATCAGCACGAAAGTAAAAAAAGCATTCGATATCAATACAATATAAAACACTTTTTGTTTAAATTTTTTTTATATTGGTTGTAAGACTTGTTTGAATTTAAGGAAACAATTCTAAAACAGTTTAGAATTCACACTCAAAATTAATTGCCCTGAAATGCCGGCGCGTTCATTCAACAGCGTATCCCAATGCGCTGTCCCTTGCCAAAATATTTTTTTCATTTCACGCATTGCCGACGGACTCGATGCCGCTAATTTTTCCGCCAATTGTTGAACGTGTGCATCAAGTAAATCAGTTGATTCAAAAACGGCATTGTATAAACCTTTTTGTCGCGCCCAATCCGCGCTGCGAAATTCGGAAGCATTAATCGCCAATTCGGAAAAAGCAGATAATCCCATCTTTCTTTCCACAACCGGTGCAATCACAAACGGACCAATACCGATCGTTAATTCCGAAAGTTTTATATCCGCAAATTTTGTTGCCATACAATAATCGCCGGCTGCAGCAATACCTACACCGCCGCCGACTGCTTTGCCTTGAACACGTACAATAATTAATTTCGGACAAAGGCGCATCGTATTAATGACGTTGGCGAATCCGGAAAAAAACTTTTTACCGGATTCCAAATCGCTGATGCTTTTTAATTCATCGAAACTCGCACCGGCACAAAACGTTCTATCGCCGGTACTGCGTAAAATAATTACAGCTACGGCATCATCTTTGCCTGCTGCATCAATTGCCTTTGTTAATGCGTTTAGTAAATCAGTCGGCATGGAATTGTGCGCCGGATGAAAAAAACTGATAGTCGCAATTTTATTTTCTATCGTTGTTGTAATGTTCATTAGTCGGTTAGTCGGTTAGTCAGTTAGTCGGTTAGTCAGTTAGTCGGTTAGTCAGTTAGTCATAAAAATGTTTAGACTAACCGACTAACCGACTAAACTCGACTAACCGGCTTTAAATATATTTCTAGCATTTCGTGTTGTCACACGCTCTACTTCTTCTAAACTTATTTTTTTAATTGTTGCAATTTTTTCTGCAACATAGCGCACATAACTCGTTTCGTTGCGTTTACCACGATGCGGAACGGGCGCGAGATAAGGTGCGTCGGTTTCAAGAACCAGATATTTTAAATCAATTTTTTCAACAACGGCATCTAATCCCGAATTTTTATAAGTCACAACACCGCCGATACCGAGATAAAAACCTAAATCAATCGTGCGTTGTGCCTGTTCGCTGTTGCCGGTGAAGCAATGTAAAATGCCGCCTTGTTTGTACCAAATATTTTCAGTGAGTATGTCCAACACGATGTCCATAGATTCGCGGCTGTGAATAATAATCGGAATTTTTAAATCTTCGGCATAGTGCATCTGTTTGATAAATGCCAGGCGTTGTTGTTCGATAAAAGTTTTATCCCAATATAAATCAATCCCAATTTCTCCGACGGCACAAAAAGGACGTTGCGCCAAATAATTTTCAACTACTTTTAATTCTTTTTCATAATCGGCGTCTACACTGCACGGATGTAAACCCATCATGGCATGACTGTTTTGCGGATATTTTTTTTCAAACGCCAACATCATTTCATAGGTTTCGCTGTCTATCGCCGGTAAAAAAACAGTATCAATGCCGGCGGTAGATGCGCGTTGCATCATGGCATCGGTATCGTTTTGAAATTGTTTTGCGTAGAGGTGTGCGTGAGTATCAATCATGGTTATCGGTTAATTGTTAGTTGTTAATGGTTAATGGTTAATGACAATAATTAACCATTAACCATTAACAACTAACCATTTCAATGTTTTCTTTTCTTAAAAAATCCCAGTAAAACGTTAATATAATTATCCGTCGTTGAAATATCTAACAAATCGGCACCCGCTTTTGTGGCGGTGGTTTTTAGATAATCGCGTTTTCCTTTGCGCCACAGCGTATAATTATTTCTAAGTCGTGCATCGTTTGTATTTATCCAAATAGTTTTTCCTGTTTCGGCATCTGTTACCGGCAGAATACCGATTTTCGGTAAATCTCTTTCACTTTCATCAAATAAATTTAAGCAAATAAAATCGTGTCGCCGCGCACTGACGCTGAGTGCTTTTGAATAATTGTCGGACATGAAATCAGAGAGTAAAAAAACAATACTGCGTTTTTTCACCACTTGATTCATAAATTCTAACGCCCCTGAAATATTTGTCGTCGTACCGTGCGGCACAAAACTCAATAACTCACGGATAATTAATAAAATGTGACTCTTGCCTTTTTTCGGTGGAATAAATTTTTCAACTTTATCCGTAAAAAAAATCACACCGACTTTATCGTTATTTTGAGTTGCAGAAAACGCCAACGTCGCGCAAAGTTCCGTCATCGTATCGCTCTTGAATTGTTTTTTTGTACCGAAAAAAGACGAGCCACTCATATCCACTAATAAAATGACGGTCAGTTCGCGTTCTTCTTCAAAAATTTTTACGTGTGCTTCGCC
>JAYTNA010000644.1:0-15405 GCA_043748865.1 Saprospiraceae bacterium | reverse complement strand
TTTTCAATAAATAATCAATTAAATATTTTCTCATGACTCAAAACTCAAAACTCAAAACTCAAAGCTCAAAGTTCAAATACACTCTCCTAGCAATTTGTTTCGCCACGATTATAATTTGCGGTTATAAAATGTATGCACTTGATGGCGCAAAAAAACTATGGGAATGGTGGACATTTCCGTTTTTGTGTGCGTTGTGGTGTGCGATTGTTTTACTTTTCTTGAAACGCTATAATATGCGTCGCTTATTACTTTCTACTTTAAGCGGCGTTTTGTTTGTCATAGGTTTTCCGCCGCATTCTTTCCCACCGGCTTTATTTTTTGCGTTTGTACCGTTGTTAATGATTTCAGACGAAGGACGAAGGACGAAGGACGATGGAAAAATAAATAGTCCGTCGTCCGTCGTCCGTCGTCCGTCGTCTGTTTTCAAATATGCTTTCAACGCTTTCGTAATTTTCAATATCGGCGTAACATGGTGGGTGGCAAATGCCGGATTAGTTGCCGGATTGATTGCCAATTATTTGAACGCCGCGTTTATGGCTACGGCATTTTGGTTGTTTCATAAATTGAATGAAAGACTTACTGATTTTAGATTTACTGGCGATAGACTTATTGATGATAAACTTGCTGAAGATAAACTTGCTGATAGAAAAAAAAATCTAAGATCAGTAAATCTAAAATCAATAATTCCTGCATTCATTTTTATTTCTTTTTGGATAGGTTTTGAATACCTCCACTTGAATTGGGATATTTCTTGGACATGGCTCACACTCGGCAATGCTTTTGCCGAAAATACTTTTTTGATTCAATGGTATGAATTGACCGGCGTTTTTGGCGGTACACTCTGGATTTTGGTTGGGAATTATGTAATTTTTAAATTCCTTACGCGCAACGTTGACACACCCAAATTAAATGATACTGCCGGCATATTCAAACCCCTATCACCGATTCTAATTTTTCTCTTCTTATCACTTTGCATATTGACATTGGGATATGCGCGCTATAAACTTCAACCTTATCCGGAAGCAGGTGCTTCAGTCGTGGTCGTTCAACCTAATTTTGAACCGCATTACGAAAAATTTAATTATTCGGAAGAAATGCAATTACAAAAATTTTTGCGTTTGGCTTCCGAAAAAGTAGATGCTACGACTGATTATTTAGTTTTTCCGGAAACAAGTTTTATTTTTCAAAACATAAATGTTTGGAATGACAGACCGGCTGTGCAAACTCTGAAAAAATTTGTTGCGCGTTATCCAAAATTACATCTTATTACCGGCGTAGAGTGTTTAAAAACTTATGCTGAATTTGTAAATAAAAAACCGGACAGCTTAACCGCATCGAGCATCAGAACGTATAAAAATCCCGGCGGTACTTTTACTTTTTGGGAAGAATACAACGCGGCAATGCAAATTTCAAACGACACGAATGATTTACCGCTTTATAAAAAATCGAAGTTTGTTCCCGGACCGGAGTTGTTGCCGTATCCGCAAGTTTTTGGTTTTTTGATTCCTTTGTTTGAAAAAATGGGTGGTTCTGCCAACGGTCTCGGCGCGCAAACAGAACGCGGTGTTTTTGAAAATAAACAACTCGGTTTAAAAATCGCACCTGTGATTTGTTACGAATCTATTTTCGGCGATTTCTGCACCGGATATGTGCGCAATGGAGCTGATGCACTTTTTGTCGTCACGAACGACGGGTGGTGGGGCAATACTCCGGGCTATCAACAACATTTAGATTTCGCTTGCTTGCGCTCCATTGAATTGCGTCGTTCGGTTATTCGCAGTGCAAACACCGGTGCGAGTTGTTTTATTAATATGAATGGAGATGTTTCACAAATGACAAAATACGGCGTTGATGCAGTGATAAAAGGAAATATTATAAAGCGTACACAAATCACTTTTTACGCACAACACGGCGATTATCTCGGAAAACTTTTTGCTTATCCGGCAGTTTTGCTTTTGTTTTTGACAATCGGATTGATGGTGAGACGGAGGCTGCTGAAAAAATAAAATTTTCAAAATTACTTACGATTTGAATTTGCAAGACGGCATACGCCTTAATTGGAGCGAAATTATTCGTCGCGTTTGGGAAAATGGTTTAATCATAGATGAACGTTATTATCCGGCGGAAAGTCATAAAGATAATGTTCAAACCGTTATCAATGATCGTCATGTTGACAGATTGCACACAATTACACTCGAACACGAAAAAGCCAACGTCACTACTAACGTGGTATATGTTTCGGTTGAAAGAGAAATAAAATTGATGCGCCAAGTCGCGGGTGTTAAAGAAATAGTTATAGATCATCCGGTGCCGGTCATGCACACAACAATTGTTGATAAACTCGTCAACTTTGATATTACTTTAACCAGAGAAGTCGCAGTCATCAATAAAATTTCTGTAGACAAACCCGTTGAACACCAAGTTATCGTTGAAAATATAATAGATGTCATCCAAGACGTACCTCGTTTTCAAATGCACGATCCAATAATTTGACCTGCACAATCACTCATGGCTGCGGAAAATCATTGAGCAGAATTAAAAAATGGCAAGATGAACCGGATAAAGTGAAAGTAAAAAATCAATGGTTAATGGTTAATGGTTAATTGTAAAAAAACCGCGCAAAGAAATTAATTTTTCTCTGCGCGGTTTTTTTACAATTAAGCATTAACAATTACTGTCCACTGTATTGCTGCCAAGTTTTAGTTTTATATACTTCTTCGGCAACGTATTTCATTTCGGGCATAATCGTTTTGGGTTCTTTATAGCCCGGAGAAATAATCACGCGCTCAAAGGTTTGTGTCAGATAAACAATGGTTGGGTACGACATATTTCCATCTAAAAGTGAAGCAGCAAAAGTATGCACACCACTTTTACCTTCTTTTTGATATTCAAACTTATGCCCTTGAAATTCGATGACATCGTGCATTTCTGCATTGAGTTTGACGCAGTAAAAGTTTTTGCTCAGATATTTGACAATACTGTCGTCTTGAAAAGTCGTTTTATCCATTTGTTTGCACCAACCGCACCAATCGGTATAAACATCAACGATAAACTTGCGCGGTTCTTTTTTATTGAGTTCCACAGCTTCTTGCCACGAATACCATTTTAATTTAGGTTCAGCAGGTTTTTTATAAGTAAAAGCTGTAAGGGCAAAAAAAATTCCGGCAAGTAATACAATCAAAAAAAATATTTTTTTCATTTTTCATTTTAGATTTAGAAAAGCTATTTTTATAGTAACGCTAAATACTAAACAAAAATATACTTTTATCCGCACTTTGCAATTTTTTTAAACCAATTTACAAAAACGATACAAAATACGACAGCATATGTCTGTAATCGAAATGATTTTCAACGAATTGTCGTGCATTGTGTTGAATTTTCAAACGCGTATCTGCATCGCATTCGATACAGTTTTTTAAACCGGTTTTAAGTGCCGTCACATCATTCGCAGCGACCAACCAACCATTTTTGCCATAGTCCATTACTTCCGGAATACCGCCAACATTTGTAGCTACTACAGAAATGCCATGCGCCAACGCTTCAACATTTGCTAAACCTAATGCTTCGGAATGTACAGGCATACATAATATGTGGTGCGTTTGCAGGGCTGCATAAACTTCACGCAGTGGTTGCATACCGAGATAATTTAATGTAATTTGCGTCGAATAACCGGATTTTTTTTCTATCTCTGAAATTTTATCCCTGATTGCTTTTTCAAAAAAATGACTTGCACCTATAATTGTTAACTCAAAATTATATACGGTGAGTTGTGCGAGTGCATCGAGTAAAATATAAATTCTGCCGCGCAATACATCGCTTTTTACAAAAAGAATTTTAATGATCTCTGTCGGTTTTATTGTAATCGGATGGAAAGGAATACTTTTTATATCAATGGTTTGGAGCAGTGTATCCATTTTCCCGAAGTGCCGGTGAAAAAATCGTTCGAAAACGTTGCGTGTATAATCTGAACAAAAAAATACGCGATTAAAAAAGCGCATTACACCGCGTTCCAAACTGTGTTCGAGATAAGCGTAATAGAAGTAGGCTTTGTAAGAATTATAATTGCGCCGATCGGGTAAGATGTAATGATCAGTATGAATGACACCCCAAACTTTTATATTCTTTGGCAATAACAAACGTGACAAAACACCTAAGGTTGCCACGTTAAAAAAAACCATATCAAAATCGTATTCTTTTTTTATGTGCCGACAAGCTCGATAAAACGGCAGATTATCAAGGATAGAAGCGTAATTTTTTAAAAGCTTCGGGTAATTGATATTAATTTTATAAATTTTTTCGGACCCAAGTTTTACATCGTCTGTTACGATACGCACTTCGTGTTGCGGATAAAGCACATTTATTTTCAACAACCAATGTGGCAGGTAAAAAGGTCCGTTCACTGTTGTTTCAAATATATTTGTGCAGACGAGGATTTTCATGGTTCGTTGTTTCATTATCGGTTAATCGTCATTTTAACTATCCAATTAACGGATAAAGATTAACAATTAACTATTTTCATAAAACTCTATCGGCAAATTATCAGGATCGGCGAAAAAAGTAAAATATTTACCGGTAATTTCGTCAACACGAATAGGTTCGACACTGATATTTTTTTGCTTTAAGTCGTTCACTGCTGCTTGTAAATCCTGTACTTCAAATGCTAAGTGTCTCAGACCTGCAGCTTCCGGACGCGATGTGCGTTTCGGTGGATTTGGAAACGAAAAAAGTTCAATGATGTATTGTCCATTTAAAGCTAAATCCAATTTATACGATTGTCGTTCTGCTCGAAAAGTTTCTTTTACAATTGTGAGTCCAAGTACTTCTATGTAAAATTTTTTCGATTTTTCGTAATCCGAACAAATAATAGCAATGTGGTGAATTTTATTTATAATCAAAGTTTAGTTGGTTAGTTAGTGTTTGTTGTTTGTTGAGTCAGTAGCCGCTTAGCCGGACTAAATCTAATTTCGAAGTTAATTAGGCTAAATTATTAATCAACCAACTAACCAACGTACTACTCAACCAAAACCACATTTGAATTTATTTCCGAAAGAAACCTACGCAAGGCTTTATGTTTTTGCGCATCGAAATCGTAAGAAATATATTTTGTAAAATACTCGTTTAAATCAAAACCGTTTTCTTGAGTTGGTAATAAATAAATGAGTTCGGGAATATGATTCAAACCTACTTTCAAAGCAGCGTTAAACTTTTGTAGAAAAATTTCGGACAGCGGTTTACAACTGACCCACGCAGCAAAAACGAAAGGTAAACCGCCCGTATAATTTCCCCAGGCTTCACCCAAATCGTAAACGTAACGGAATTTTTTCTCTAAGCCCATAGTTTTGTCGCCGATAGCCAAACCCGCAATTGTACCACCAAGTTTTTGTAAATAAAAATCATCGCTTTTCAAAAATCGCGGCGCAACATGCCAATATTTTTCCAATAAAATTTTAGCAAGCTCCACAGAAGTACGCGAATGATAATCTAAATAAAGCGTTTCAATTTTATTTATCGGCACATCACTGAAAATGCACACAGTTTTTACCGCACCGACCGCACCAATACAATAATCGGAAATAATATGCGGCGTTGTTAATTCGGGTATAGCTGCCACCGGAATAAGTCCAAGATCCGCTTCACTGTCACGCAATTTTTGAGCGCAAACAGATGGAATATCTAAAGTTAAAGTGATGTCTCTGCTCACGTCGCTGTTCAATAAACCGTACAACAAAGGTTTCGTGTTCAAATAACTGACGGCGGTAATTCTAACGGGTTTTTTTTCTTTATTTTCGTGCAAATTATTTTCGTGCAAATTATTTTCGTGCATATAAAATTATCAATTCAAATGGCGCGTATCGTTTTTTAAATCTTCGATAAATTTTCCGTTTTTGTAATGAAACGTATATAAACCGGTATTAAAATTTTTGAAAGCATTGATATCTTTCAAATGACGCTCGCGCAATAAAGAGATGAGACATGAAAGCGTGCGACCGTGCGTACAAATCAGCACATTTTTATATTGTGCCGCATGTTTTCTAAGCAGTGAAACAATTTTTTCGCACCGTAGGTTCAAATCCAATGCACTTTCTCCGTTTTCTATTTTAGAATCGTAGATGCCGTTTTCCCAATCCGTCGTTATTTTTCGAAACGTTGCCGACATTTCCGGTGTAGGTGCTTTTCCTTCGTTCGTTCCCCATGAAATTTCATCTAAATCCGCAAATTTTTCAAAAGGTATTTTCTTTTTTTCGATGAAATGCGCTACGGTTTGATGTGTCCGCTTTAAAGCAGAAACCATGACAAAATCGAAAGGCACGGCTTGATATTGCTCGAAAAAACGCTCGGCTTGTGTCCGTCCGATGTCATTCAAGTCTGCATCAACGCCACGTCCTTGAACAATGCCGATTTTATTAAATTCTGTTTCGCCGTGTCTGATAATGTAAACAGTCATGAATTACAAATTAAGTCTATTACGAATTATGAATCTGAAAGAATGGCGGATAGTCGTGTAATTATCTTCAAAATAAAATACCAACCAAACAATTAACCAACCCGCCAACTAACCAACCAAAAAATACTCAATTGCTAATTTATATCCCGTAAGACCTAAGCCGACAATAACGCCAACGCATTTCGCGCTGAACCATGAGTGGTGACGAAATTTTTCGCGGGCATGAATGTTTGAGATATGAACTTCAACGACCGGCGTTTTTATAGCACCGATAGCATCTGCAATAGCAATACTTGTATGTGTGAAAGCACCACCGTTTAAAACAATTCCGGTATAAGTAGCATCGAAACCGGCATTTTGTAAAGCATCAATTAATGCGCCTTCATGGTTGCTTTGAAAATATTCCAATTCTACAGCCGGAAATTGTTGTTTAAGTAACACTAAATAATCGTCAAAAGTTTGAGAACCATAAATATGCGGCTCACGTTTACCCAATAAATTCAAATTAGGTCCATTTAGAATTAATATCTTCATGTTATTGTTTATAGATTAGTCCAAATTACAGCCTTCTATTGTTGCGATGTCGTTAATCATCAGCACATCTACGTACTCACAAGATTTGTTTCCTTTTTTCAATAAAACATTATGCGGTCCATTGTGCGATATGATGGTCATACTCACCGGAATGCCGGCAACATTCACATTGGGTTTTACGAGTTGCCCATCCACAAAAATTTGAACATCTTTAAGTTTTGCGCCATTATTCAATTTTATTAAAAGCGGGCGCATGATTTTTACTGTAGGCGCACCGTCTTTAGTTATTTTATCAGCTAAAATGACGGTTGGCTCGGCATAAACGATATTAGGAAGTTTCTCCGTCGCCGGCGTATTCGGATATTTACGCATAGCCATGATAACTTCAGACGGTTCGTTGCCGGTAGTAGGAACGGGGTTTACCGGTGTATCTTTATTTTTATGTCTCGGTTTGCCGGATGCAATTTTCGAATCATCCGATTTGGTATTTTTAATAGGTTTATCTTTAATTATTGTCGGCGGATTAGGCTGTTTTACCGCATTTGTTTCACTGTCTTTCGGTAAATTTTGCGCCAAAATGTCTGTATCTTTTGATGTTTGTTTTGGCAAATCATTTTTATTTATGTTCAGCGTATCAACTCTTGTGGTAGCTACATCCGGTCTTTGACTCGATAATGTTGATTTTGTAGTGACCCATAAACCCGCGCCTGCTACCAAAAGAACAGCTAATACTGACGTTATGACTGTTGTCAAACTTCTGCTACTTTTAACTTCAGTTGGTGCCGGAAGCGGCGGCCCAGATTGCACGAAAACTTTTTGTGTATTCGGTTGAGCAATCGGTGCGCCCGGACTATTTGGCGTGTTACTCAGCAAATCTATATCACCTTTTTTCGACTTATTATCAGATGCTCCTAATTGTTTTTGTGCTACGACCGACAAAACAATATTGGTATCCGTAAAATTATTTCCGGATGCCGTTTTACCGTCCTCATCTGCTACTTGACTTAAAATATAAATTTCTTTTTCTAAAACGATATCGCGTTTCCGTTCTTTTCCGTCAATTTTTTCCATCACTGTCACTTTCAATGTCAACGGATAGTGACCGGATTTTAAAGGTTTCACCATAAAAATCCATTGCGTATAATCACCGGTATCAATAAATTGTTCGGCTTCCGTAATGGTGCGAATAACGAAACAAGGGGTTTCATTAAAATCAACCAAACTCACGCTCATTACTTCCGTAATTCTGATGGATTGAATGACTGTATCTGATGTAGTGGGCAAATCGCGTTTTATAATATCGTCGTCAAAAGCAATACGCACGACACATTTCGAATCTTTTTGAAGCGGCATTTGTTCGGGTATATTATGCAACAAACGCCCGTTACTTTTTTGAATGGGGACGGATGACGTCTCCGGCAGTTTTCCGATAGCATCTGCTTTGTTCAAAAGTTCCAGAACAGCTAAATTAATTTTAGCAACGCGGTTATCATATTCTTCTTTGGTTAAAATACCTCTAATAATAAAATCATTGTGTGCTGTTTGATAGCGATTCTCTATCAAAGTAACATCATTCAATAAGGTCAGATAATTAGCTGCAGCCTCTTGGCGAAGAAGCGTGAGTGCTTCATCGGTTTTACCGTCAGCGATGAAAGATTGAATGAGTTTTATGAAATCAGTGTTAAGCATAATTATCTGTGGATGTATGTTTGAATTCAATGTTTGAACAACAATGTTTCGCACAAATTTAATTAAAAAACGTTATGTTTTGTTTTGTGTTGTATATTTATTTAGGTTTTAGTGATAAAATTTAGTTAATATTTTTATTTCTATTATAATTTAAATATACGAGATACAATGTAAAAGGGATTATTAAAATGCTTTTATATTTTGAAATATGTTCGCTACTGCTTAAATTTTAAAAACTTGTTGTATTTTCGCATGGAAAGATAAAACCCATACCTTACTTAAAAAGATGAAAAAAATACTGATTGTAGAAGACGATAAAAATATTGCGGAACTCGTTGCAACTCATTTAAAAGAAGAAAATTGCAGCATCACAATTGAAAATGACGGCATTGCCGGACATGATCGCGCATTAAAAGAAAACTTCGATTTAATTATACTCGACATCAATTTACCGAAAATGAGTGGTATCGAAATTTGCAAAGCGATTCGCAAACATAAAAGATATGTGCCGGTGATGATGATGACAGCAAAAAGCGAAGAAATCGATATTGTTTTGGGTTTGGAAGTGGGTGCTGATGATTACATCACAAAACCTTTCAGCGTTAAAGAATTTGTGGCACGTACACGTGCTGTATTGCGCAGAACGCAATCCGCTTCATCGGAATTGGCAAAATCCGGTAAGCAATTAATTTTTAAAGATTTGGTGATTGATACAGACGACCGCTCTGTCACAATTGAAGGTGGAAGGATTGATTTAACACCCAAAGAATTTGATTTACTTTATACGTTAGCCAAAAAACCTGGTAGAAGTTATTCACGTCAACAATTATTAGACAGTGTTTGGGGTTACGAATTTGAAGGATTAGAACACACAATTAATTCCCACATCAACCGTCTTCGTATAAAAATTGAAAAAGATATTCAACAGCCGCAATATATTTTAACTACTTGGGGTGTCGGTTATCGGTTCAACGAAGACGTTTGAAGAATGATGAATAACGAAATTTTTTTGAAATAAAAAAAGCGCGAAGAAAACAATTTCTTCCGCGCTTTTTTTATTTGATTCTTCAGTTATTAGTAACCCGCATTTTTATTTCCTTTGTGCGATTTGTGTTTCATTTCCATAACCGGTGCGCTCATGTCGGCTTCACCTTTAGCTACTTTAAATTCAACACGACGGTTCATATAATTGGCACCGTTAGTCGGAACTAGTGTATTATTTTCACCTTCATAAGCTGTTACAAGACGGCTGCGGTCAACTCCAAAACGTTTTACAAGCATATCAATTGCTGATTGTGAACGACGGTATGACAAACCTTCATTGTAACTGGTAGAAGATAATTTATCCGTAAAACCGTTTGCTACGATTCTAATACTCGGATTGCTTTTCAAAACACTTGCAACCGCAGATAAGTTACCCAATTCAGATTCTTTAATTTTTGAACTGTTAGATCAAAATGAATCATAGGTAAGAACCAATCAGCTAAAGAAGAAACATTTTTAGTTGTTTGATCCATTGAACCTTTCAATTTAGCTAATTTGGCATCAACGATACGATCAACATCAGGTTCTGTAACATAAGCCGGTTTAGGCACCATTGCAACACCGTTAGCATCTACTTTATATCCCGGAGGAGAGAAAGGTTCTTTATCTTTATAGTCCGGAATGCCATCACCATCACTGTCTAAAGCAACACCGTGCGTATCCACTTTTGCGCCGGCAGGTGTGTTCGGCTCTTGGTCGAACATATCAATAACGCCGTCGCCGTCTGTATCAGTTGGATCAAATTTAGGACGCGCTTCTAAAGCTGCAACGCGACTGTTTAACAGTTCAGCAGGTCCCACCCACCATAAAGGTAAAGTTTTATTGGCAGCAGCACCACCACCAACGTTAAAGTTCAAACGAACATTCGTAAATAAAACAAAGTCACGATTATTGTATTGAAAACCATCTATTAAATCCGCTCTTTTACCAAAAAAAGTAGAGGCTTTTTCTTCAATACCAATATTGAATTTGTCGTTTACACGGAAAGCAATACCTACACCGCCTTCCACTAAAGGAACTACTGTACCGGTATTACGATCACCCGGTAAAACTAAATCTTGTTTACCTGTGGTCGTTTTGCTTCCGTCAGTCGTACCTGTGACATTTACTTGAGTGCCAAGATTTCCAACACCGACGCCGCCAAATGCATACGGGCTGATTTTACGAACACCCGCATCCCAACGACCATTTGCAAGTGCTGCTATCACTTGGATAGATCCTTGGAAAATAGTTGATGTTGCATCAGAAAAGATTCTGACATCACCATTACCGAAATTGTTTCTAATTTCCGGTCCAAGATATTGCTGACCATTGGTGCCAATTGACTTAGAATTTACAATTTGTAAATCTAAGTCACCACGAATAGAGAAAATATTGTCCAACGCTTTGCGAGCATGAACACCAATACCCGGTGAGCTGAAATCGGTTTTTAAGTCGCCTATTAAAAGGGCAAGACCACCATGAATACCAATTTCCCATTGGTCGTTTGGTGAAAAAAACGAATAATCCGGTGCTGCTGCCATTGCTTGTTTTGTGTCCGACATTTTTGTATCTGTCGGTTTTTGCGCAAAAGATATGGAACAGCCAAGCATCAGGACTAATGTTGCGAATAAAGTAATTCTACGAAACATAGGGTTGTGACTTTGAAAATGAGTTAATGATTAAAAAAGTTTTATGAATGTTTAAAAGCTAAACAAAAATACTATACAGCTAAAGTTGTGTCACAAATATAATACAATGTTTTTTTATTTTTCTACTATAATTTTATAATTATTAATTTATTATAATTAATTCAGTAGTTATTAACAAAGCTTCTATTTGATTACACACAGTATATAAGACGTAATAGTTTTTAAATAGTTACATTTTTGAAACAAAACTAAAAATAAAATATTTCCATCTGACAAAAAACTTTGCAAATATACTACTAAATAGGAAAAAACATACACTCCTGTATTTTTTATGCTTTATTGCAAAAAAAGAATTAACTTTGTGCCATCAAGTTTTATAATTTTTACAATTTTCGGGGCTGACCGGAATTGACGGGAGAGTAAGCTGCTTGGTAAGCATGTCGTGACATGAATATACATCACGTAAAAAATGTTATTCAACTATTAGTTGGCAACTATAACTATGCCTTGGCTGCTTAATTCTAGGAATTAAAGTGCCTTTGCACTATCGGCAGGTTCTTCGGAGCTTTCGTACGTTTCCTGTACGTGTTTGTCGGAGTGCATCATCAAAAAAAACAGGATAGCAAATAAGTGGCTCGAATTGTTTGCGAAATTAATTGAGATAAGGTATCGGCTCGTCGTTTTGCCCGTCCATCCGGTTCTCGAAAATTCAATCGGCGAATAAACATGTAGAAAGCCTTGTGGTGCTTTGTCCGGACGGGAGTTCGATTCTCCCCAGCTCCACAAAAAAAGAACGAGCATATTACTTCAGTAATATGTCTCGTTCTTTTTATTTTTAAATGTTTTAAAGCATTATTTTAATTTTGGTTCACCGAGATATACGACTACTTCGGGAATCAATTGAACGGTGATTTTAAGAAAAATTTTATTGAATTTTTGTTCAGTTCCGGTTTTTTTGTGTAAAGCATAAGTATTTTTAATCGCTTTAAAAACTGTAGTAAGCGCACTATTACCTTTTACTTCTTCTAAAATAGAATCTATCTTTTCAATCGTAAAATTTTTAGCTGCACCTGACAGTTCGCACTCCAAACCCAAATTTAAACCCATACGTATACCGAATGCAGTAATTTTCAATCCGCGTCCTTCCAAATTGGGAAAAATTTCCAACCAATCTTCAATCAGCCCATGTGTTTTGTCTTTTACCGCATCTACAATATGGGTTGCGTGTTCTTTTACACTATCTGTAAAACCTATTGTGTGTTCTTTTACAGCGTCGGTTAAGTGTGTTGTATGTTCTTTTACACTTTCTTTGACGGCACCGGATATTTCGGATGCCTTATCTTTAACGGCATCAGTTAAATATATGGCATGTCCTTTGATTGAATCGTTGACAGTTTTTTTTAGTTTATTGAGCATATCATTTCGATTTTAAAATCTTTAATATTTTCATTTTATAAACCATATAGGCGCACAGTAAATATAGTCCACATAGTTTTTTTAATTTTTAATTTTTTATTTCTCAAGGCTTTCTAAAATTTGTTGAGCGTGTTCGGCAGTATCTACTTTATCGTAAATTTTTTTAACAATACCGTTTTCATCAATTAGAAATGTAGTGCGGTGAACGCCGTCAAAAGTACGTCCCATAAATTGTTTTTCACCCCAAACACCGTAAGATTTTAATACGGTTTGATCTTCATCAGCGAGAAGGCTGTATGGAAAACTAAATTTTGTTTTAAAGTTCGATTGCTTTTTACTTGAATCCGGACTCACACCTAATACTTCAATACCTTTCAATTGCAATTCTTTGTAGTGATCGCGCAGGCTGCACGCTTCTGCCGTACAACCGGGTGTATTTGCTGCAGGATAAAAAAATAAGGCTAATTTTTTTCCTTGAAAATCATTCAAAGAAACTTGTTCTCCTTTTTCATTTTTTGCCGAAAAATCCGGTGCTTTGTCGCCTTCTTTCAAATGTTTCATATCCTCTTTCGTTTTTCTGCTTGATAAAATAATTTGATAAATACCTGTTTTTAATAAACTCATGCTGCTATTTGTTTTAATCTAAAAGATTCGCCAAACTTCAATGTTCTTCAGCAAACAATTTTTTAGCGATTATGTTTAGCCATAGTTATGCTTCGTAGATTAAAATTTAAAGCAACAACTTTATACCGCCTATTGTCCGAACCATCTTGATTTCAAATAATACGCCGCCTGCTTAGGTTTTCTGTCGCGTGTAAAAACTCCTTTTAAATTTAATCCGCCAAAACGGACGACACCTTGAGAGGTTTTGAAATCGGCAAAAACCCAAACATAATTGCCGGCGACAAAATCTTTCGTTGCCGCAACATCTAAATAGGCTTTTATAAATTCTGTTTGATATTCTTCCGTAAACATTTCGGACGGCGTGGCGTGCATACCGGCTTGTGCATCTGCTCCAAATTCTGTAATCAGAATTGGTTTTTTCAATTTTTGATATAAATCGTCTAACTCTTTACTTAATTGAGTTGCACCGGTTTTTATGTCACCCGTATTCGAGTACCAACCGTAGTAGCGATTGATGCAAACAATATCGCTCAACGCTAACCATTCGAGTGGCGCACCGGCGGCACCGACAATTACTGCCGGACGATTATCTAATTTTTTTGTGAGCACTAACAATTCTTTAAAAGATTCAACGGATGCTTCTAATGATGCTTTACTTCTGTCAGAACTCGGTTCGTTTGCCAAACTCCAAATAATTACACTCGGATGATTTTTATCTCGAGCAACTAATTCTTCGATATATTTTTTACACGCGGCTTGACGCGCCGGTAAATCAACTCCTTCAAAATATAAACCGACTGCGGGAATTTCATCCATTACTAAAATACCTTCCTTGTCTGCCAAATTTATTTGTTCTTCATCGTCCGGATAGTGCGATGTGCGCAACGCATTTGCACCCGTCCATTTCATTAAATCACAGTCTTTTATCATGACAGGTTGCGCTGTTCCTCTACCGAAAATCGCAAAATCTTCATGCTTATTAAAACCTTTCAATTGAATCGGTTGTCCGTTGAGTAAGATTTGTTTATCTGTCACCGTGATTGTTCTAATGCCGACATTCAAATTGTATTGATCTCTATCATCATCGAGCGAAACATTCAAATTATATAAATAAGGGTCGGTTGTATTCCAAAAATGCGCATCAGGTACTTTAATGCTGACTGTCGCTTTATCTCCTAAAAAATTAAAACCGATTGTATAATTTTTTCCGGTGCCCGTTAATGTTGCCACACCTTTTTTAATATTGCCTGTTTTTTGAACAGTCACGACAACTTCACCGTCTTTGTTTTTAATATTGGTTAAGACAGAAATATCTTGAATTGATTCTTTTGGAGTTGTAAGCAACCAAACGGCACGTTCTAAACCGCCGTAAGGAAAAAAATCGAAATTAGCTTTCGGATATTTGCTCCAAATGCCCGTTCCGCCCGGAATGCCGTCACCACCCGGTGGTACACGCGCAGTTTTTAAAAAATTTTCTACACTGATGGTAATTCTGTTTTCTGCATTGAATTTGACATAATTATTTACATTGAAAGCAAACGGCAAATGTCCGCCTTCATGTATGCCGACAGGAGTGCCGTTTATCCAAATTTTCGCGGCGTAATTAGCTGAACCAACGCGGATAAATATATTTTGTCCGTTCCAACTTTTCGGTATAAACGTTTTACATTCGTACCAAACAGTTCCCATGTAATCGCGTGTGTCTTCAAATTGTTCGTTCCAACTGCCGGGTACTGCAATAGATCGCGTATACGATAAACCGTTGAACCAATTTTCTTTTTCGCCAACATCGGCACTGTCTATTTTGCATTGCCAAATACCGGAAAGATTGACGGCATTGCGCGAAATATTTTGTTGCGGGAAGAGATTAATATCTTTAACCTCAGCCGATTTAAAGGTTTGTGCTAAACTAATACTTGAGATGAAAAGCAGTTGAATAAAAACCCGTTGAATTTTAAAAAGTTGTTTCATTTTAAATTTTGGATCATTAGTGTTCAAAAGATTTTTTCGATTGCATTTTTG
>JAYTNA010000643.1:0-3114 GCA_043748865.1 Saprospiraceae bacterium | reverse complement strand
TCGCCTTCTTTTTGTTCATCAAAACCCAATTCGTAACTAAATCCGGAACAGCCGCCACCTTTCACGCCGAGACGCAAACCATATTCTTCACCGATTTTTTGTTCAGCAACGATGTGTTTTAGTTGTCTGACAGCACTATCTGTAAGTATTACAGGTTTATCAACAGATTTTTTTTCTAATACTGCTTCCATGATAATAAATTTAATACAAAAGTAAATAAATTTCGGATATTTTCCAATGCTTTTAAAAAAGTACTTACAAAACAATAAAATTTTGTATTCTGTTCAGTACCTTTCTATTATTTCTGACGGTGGAATTTGTTCGTTCGACGATTGAACTTAGCTTTTAGTCTATTTACACGATGACATTCCGATAAACGCTATTCAAGATTAATTTATTTTGTACTTTTGCACTCAACGTTTAAATTAAAAATCAATATTAATATGGAACATGGTGGAGCACAAGTTCTGGCACTTTTAATCATCTTCGGCACCGGCGGTACTTTAACAACTATTATAATGATGTTGGTTTTCGATTTTAAGAAAAAAAAATTAGCCGCTGATCAAGCGCTTCAATTGGCGCGTTTGCAAAGCGAAAAAACGCAAACCGTCACGCCCGTGCGTTTACAGGCGTATGAACGTTTGTCACTTTTGTGCGATCGCATTTCTATTTCACAACTCGTTTCGCGTTTGCAAACTGTCGGTGCTTCGGGACGCGATTTACAAATGGCAATGCTGATTGCGATTAATCAAGAATTTGAGCACAACGGGACGCTACATATTTATGTGTCGAAAAAATTGTGGGATATTATTTTCTTGTTGCGCAATAATACGACAGACATTATTAATTTTGTAGCGCAACAATTGCCGACAGATGCAACGGCTTCGCAATTATCAACGGCTCTGATACAATTTTTAGTGCAAGGTGAAAGTGCATTATTGCCGGAAGGCGGCACAAAATCAAATGCACTTACACAATTTACGAACGCGCCATCCGTTGATATGACTATAAAAGCGAAAGAAGCGATACGCGAAGAAGCCGCGATGTTGATTAATTAATAATTTGGACTTACTGATGTTGGACTTATTGACACCGGATTAATTGAACCTACTTTTGTCTTTTGCACATCATCCATTGTCTTTCGTCCATTGTCCAATTCATTATGATTACAGGAAAAAAACTATTTCTATTTTTTAGTGCTTTAATAGTATTAAGTATTTCTTGTTCAAAAACTTCTACGACAACTGTAACACCAACCCCAACAACTATAGTAGGAACGCTTTCTTGTAAAGTAAATGGTGCAGCATTTGATAGCTACTTCGTTTCTGCCAATTATCAATATATTCAGTTGATGGTGGTAAGCAGTGCTTTTGATAATTTGACGAAAGTTGATTTAACCGCTATCGTTTCAGCTAAAGTCGGCACTTACGATTTGAAAAACAGTGCTAACTATTTATCGAAAAAAGTTTTGCATCCTGCTGTTTATGGTACTTTAAATTTAACTAAGTTCGATGCTACACTGCATTTAGTGAGCGGTACTTTTTCTTATACTACCAATGACAGCACTAAAATTACCGAAGGCATTTTTACGGATTTGAATTATTAGTTTTTATTTGTTAGTTATTTTAAATTTAATTACAAAAAAATATAAAAAATATTTCTCCTCTTCATGAAAAAAAATATCGAACATAGAAATATTTATTTTGAAAACTTTTTTTTATTTTTGAAAAAAAAAATTATTTTTTTGAATTTTTTTTTGAAAAACTTTTTTTTTGAAAAACTTTCAGAAAAAACTTTAAAAAAAAAATCAAATCATTCATCATTCATCATTCATCATTCATCATTCCAAAAAAGTTATTTATTATTCATTGTGCATAGTGTGTTGTTCATTATGCATTGTCCCTTATTTGCACAGGGCGATTTAAAAATTGGCGATTGGCAATTGCATCAACCATATCACAGTGGCAAAGCTGTAACGCAAAGCGATACGCACGTTTTTTGGTCAACGGGTTACAGCATTGCGAAAATAAATAAATCCGATTTAACTTTTGAGCGCGTTGATAAACTTTCAGGTTTGAGCGGCGTGGATATTGCTTTTCTGCGTTACAACAAATCGCTCAAATCGCTTTTGGTATCGTACATTGATAACACTTTAGATATTGTCAACGAAAATAAAAATACTGTTACACTCTTCGATGTAAAAAACAATACTGCAATTGCCGGCGATAAAAAAGTATATGATGTCGTTTTTTCTGGTAATATGGCGTACATCGCTTATGGTTTCGGCGTTGTTGCGCTCGATATGCAACGCGCAGAATTTCGATTCACTTTGTTTACTTATCAAGCCGTAACAAGTATTACTTTGTCGGGTGGCAATTTATATTTGGCAACACCTGCGGGTGTTTACTTCGCGCCGGAAAACGGGAATATTAACCTCGCAGATTTTAAAAATTGGCAAAAATTTTCACTCACCGGAATAAGTTTTAATAGTACCCGCGTGATTACGACATACAATAATCAATTGTATTTTAATAACGGTGATTCACTCAGCACCATTCAAAATGGACAAATAAAAAATTTGTACGTACCGGCAGGGTCGTCAGTAAAAAGTATAACGGCGGAAGGAAAAAGTTTGACAGTGCTTTTTGCGAATGATCAGACGTACAAAATTTTATTGTACGATGTTAATGGCAATTATAAAGACGTATCGGACAGATGCGCCGGACGTACCAACTATGCGATTGAAGATGCGCAAGGACGATTATACATCGGCGATGATTATTTATATTTTCGATACAAAAACAATCCGAATGCCGGATCTTGTACTTGGACAGAATTTGTTTCGCCGGCGGGTGCTACTGCGAGTGAGTTTGCCGTTACCGATAGTGCTGTATGGGTAGCATCGTCGGCAACTTTAGGTGCGAGTCCGCGCGATCAAGGCGATGGATTTTATGTTTTTGCAAATGATAAATGGCGGAATTACAATCAGTTTACCGATAATAAAATGAAAAACGGTTTCACGATTGATGATTACACCGTAAAAATTAATCCGTTAAATAATAAAGTCTATATCGGTTCATTGAACAGCGGGTTAATTGAGGTGACGAATAATGA
>JAYTNA010000642.1:0-1688 GCA_043748865.1 Saprospiraceae bacterium | reverse complement strand
CCATGCAAATAATAAAGGCAGAAATTAAAAAAAGTAAGACAGCAAAAGCGCGCGTTGTGCGAATAAGGCGCGGCTTCCACATCCGATAAGTGCGTTCTAAAAACCGTGCAGCTAATTTATCGTGGCGATTTATTTTTAAAAGTTCGGAAAGTATGTGCGCCGCTTGCTTAAACTCATTCAAATTAAAATGTGAAGCCGCTTTTTTGAAGAGCGTTGAGCGGAAAACTTCCTGTCCATCTAAATGCGTCATGTTTTCTCGAATAGATGTTTCAATAATTACATCAGACATAAATAGATGCTTCCGGTATTCTCCGACCTCAAATAAAGCATTGGTGTAAACAAAAATAGTATCGAAATATTCTTCAAAATCTAATTGAAGGATACTTTTTTCGTATTTTTCAAAAAACCGTACTACACGACGGTATTCCGTCGGCTCAATCGCTCTGAAATTGCGATATAATTGCGAATAATAAGTTTTTGATTCTTGTAACATGATCTATTTTTGCAGATTGGACATAAAGGTATGCCATATTAAATAAAACACCAACAATTTTTTTATCTTGTCGGTTCATTTTATTTTCGATTTTCGATTTTCGATTTTCGATTTGTTTTTAAACGGTGCGTTCAAAATATAGAATCCAAAATCCAAAACCGTCAATGAAATTAGTATGTCGCCCATCGAAACTATCATTGATACAAGCCGGTATTGTGAAGGGGAAAATAGAAAAACTATTTCCGGATATTCGGGTTGAAATCATTTCCAAACCTTCTCTCGGCGATCTAAATCAAGATGTGCCGATTTATGCCCTCGGCGAAAAAGACGTTTTCACAAAAGATATTGATGCGTGGCTACTTTCCGGCGCGGCAGATTTGGCGGTTCACTCGATGAAAGATGTGAGTGTTGAACAATACCAAAGTGCCGAGTTTGTCACAGCCGTTGTTGAGCGCGAAATTCCGCATGATGTTGTCATTTTTAATCCGAATATTGAAACTTTAATTGCTGAAAAAAAAACCATTCGAATCGGTACATCTTCGTTGCGCAGAGAAACATTGGTGCCGCCTTTTCTGAAAAAAGCATTACCGCACGGTGCATCAACAGCAATTATAATTGTGCCGATTCGCGGTAATGTGGATACACGCTTGAAAAAATTACGTGCCGGCGAGTACGACGGTATTGTGTTAGCAGCAGCCGGACTCAATCGTTTGCTGAATAGTGAAAATAGCTTTGAGCAGTCAGCCTTGAGCTTTGAGCAGTCAGCCTTGAGCTTTGAGCAGTTTGAGTCTCAGCCTATTGCTCAGAGCTCACAGCTCACAACTCACAGCTTATTGCAAGATACTAAAAAAATGTTTTTACCGCTCATTGAATGTACACCCGCTCCTGCACAAGGCGCGATATTGGCAGTAGCAATCGGCGGCAATAAAAAAACGGCAGCGATTTTAGAAAAAATAAATGATAATGCGCTAAGCGAAAAAATAAATGCCGAACGTGCAATAATGAAAAATTTCGGCGGCGGTTGTCATCAACGATTCGGGGTTCATGCCGTGGATTATCGCGATGGCTATTTTTTGCGCGTTGCCGGAATAAATGATAGAGGTGAAGATATTTCGGAATCACATTTTAATTTCAAAAATGAATTTGATTTTGATTTTAAAAATAATTTTTCAAAAAAAATATTTTTTTCTGCAAC
>JAYTNA010000641.1:0-1449 GCA_043748865.1 Saprospiraceae bacterium | reverse complement strand
GAGTTTGGTTGTGAGAATACCGCTTTTTTTAGATTGAGTCGGCTGTAAAACAACTGCACCCGCACCGTCACCGAAAATAACGGATACATTTCTGCCGCGTGTCGTAAAATCTAGACCCATCGAGTGCATTTCCGCACCGACAATTAAAATGTTTTTGTACATGCCGGTTTTAATAAACTGATCGGCAACGGACAGCGCGTAAATAAATCCGGAACATTGATTGCGAATATCCAAAGCACCGACTTCTTTGTGCGTGATTCCCATTTCGCGTTGCAACAACACACCGCAACCTGGAAAATAATAATCCGGACTCAAAGTTGCAAAAATGATAAAATCAATATCTTCTTTCGTAATACCGGCGCGAGCGATTGCAATTTCTGCCGCTTTCACGCCCATTGTTGTAGTCGTTTCTGTATGTTTATTCGCGAATCGGCGTTGCTTGATGCCGGTGCGTTCTTGTATCCATTCGTCGGTTGTTTCCATGACTTGTGTCAAGTCATTATTAGTCACAACACGTTCCGGAACGTATTTTCCTATACCTGCAATTTTAGAACGAAACATTGACCAGAATTTATAAAATTTACAGAATTTACAGAATTTTTCATCTGCATTTAAAAGCTTTCAACTAAAATCACAAATATACGTCAACACCTTAAAAAATTAATTTTTACTTAATATTTGGAATTGATTTTTTTGATTTCATGACTTAAAAATCTATTCAACGTCTAAAAATAGTATTTCGTCGTTTTTATTTGATTTAACCTAAAAATTTATCGTAATTTTGACTCGAATTAAAACAAGTTTCCCGTTTTAGATTTTTATAACTTACTCAAAATCTGAAATCTAAAATCCAAAATCTAAAATCGAACATGGATATTCAAAAAAGACAACAAGCGGACAATATTATCAGACAACACGTTGCTTATTCTGCGAGTGCCGCACTGATTCCGATTCCGGGTGCAGATATTGCCGCTGTGAGTGCTGTTCAATTAGATATGTTGCGCCAACTTGCCGGTATGTACGGCATCAATTTTATGGACGCTATCGGAAGAAATTTAATTACGTCAATGGTTGGCGGAAGTTTAGCGCGCATCGGTGCGAGTTTGATAAAAACAATTCCGGTTATTGGTACTGTTATTGGCGAAATTACGATGCCGATTTTATCCGGTGCTTCTACTTATGCACTTGGTCATGTTATCGTGCATCATCTTGAAAACGGCGGTACTTTAGATTCTATTGATTTGAAACAAAGTAAAAAAGCGTATCAAGAGACAATGAACAAAGAAAAAGAAAATTTAAAAAAAGAAACCGCCACTGCTGCCAATGCCATGACAACCGACGATGTCATCAGTAAAATAAAAAAATTATCTGAACTCAAAGATGCCGGCATTTTGAGCGAAGAGGAATTTTTAAATATAAAAACGAAACTTCTGGCGGCGATGTGAAATT
>JAYTNA010000640.1:0-3848 GCA_043748865.1 Saprospiraceae bacterium | reverse complement strand
GAACCAAAAGTATTTTATCGGCATTGCCCGGTATTTATTATCCGGATTCGTTGTGGCAACAATTAGATGCCAAAGGACGATACGATAATACGCTCACTTCTCTCGCCGATTTTTTTTCGGCACTCAGTTATATTCAACCACTCGTCCTCGAAATAGAAGATGCGCATTGGTTAGACGAAGCTACTACCAATTTTCTGAAACTTTTGGTGAAAAAAATTATTCATAAACCGGTTATCGTTTTGCAAAGCAGCCGTTATGATGATGAAGGGGGTAAATCAGCTATCAGCTATCAGAAGGCTAATAGCTCTCAGCTCTCAACTCTCAGCTCTCAGCAAAAAGATCTGAAGACTGAAAGTTCTCAGCTGTCAACTCTCAACTATAAGAAAAAAGAATTGACGGTTAGCTATCAGCATAAAGAATTGACAACTGATAGCTTAAAGCTGACAGCTGATAGCTTACTTGAAATTGATTTAAACGTTTGGCAACCTTCGGTACTCAACGATTTTGTTACAACGCGATTGGGCGATAAAGCACATCCGGAACTAACGGAAACTTTGTGGCGCACCACCAACGGTAATCCGTTTTATGCCGAACAAGTACTCGATTATTTTCTTGAAAATAATCTTCTATCGCTAAGTGATGAAGGTTGGATAATTACGGATAAAAATATCAAAATATCAAATTCTCTTCAAGCCGTATTGACGGCGCGGATTGACAGGTTGTCTGTTATTTTAAAAGAAACGGTAAAAGCTGCTGCCGTAATCGGGCGCGAGTTTGAAGTGTCGATTTTAAGTGAGGTGCTTGCATACCAAGAAGATTATATCGAACGCAACGGCAACAAAAACGAAGTGCTGCGCGAACAAATTGATATAGCAGAGAAAGGACAAATTTGGCGCGCGATGAGTGAGTTGCGCTATATTTTTAAACACACACTTTTGCGCGAAGCGGCTTACGGTATGCAATTGCGGACGCGCTTGCGCGAATTACATTTTGCCATTGCCAAATCCATTGAAAAAATTTATGCGGATTCAATTTCCGAAAGATATATTGATTTGGCATTTCATTACGAACAAGCCGAAGTGTTGCCGAAAATGCGCGAGTACTTGCGCAAAGCGGCGGATTATGCGCAATATAATTTTCAAAACCAACAAGCACTTGATTTTTATGACCGGTTATTAAAATATGAACCGGACAACAACGACAGAATCAAAATATTAATTAAAAAAGGGCAAGTCTTGCAACTTATCGGTAAATGGCATGAGTCGGAAATTTGTTTTCACGAGGCTTTATTCAAATCCGTAAGTTCGGGTGATATTATTTTGAAGGGCAGAGCGAACAGTGCTTTGGGTGTTTTACTGATGTTGAAAGGTGAATACGAAAAATCGCGCCACTTTCTCGAAAAATCCGCAGGCTATTTTGAGCGTATTGCCGATTCGGAAGGTATTTTAAATACTTACGGACATCTCGGCAATCTATTTTTTCGTCAAGGCGATTATCAAAACGCAGAGAATTATTTCTCGCGCTGCTTAGAATTGAGTGCGCAAGTCCGGAATCCGACACCGCCGCTCATTGTTTCCAATTTGGGATTGACGTACATGAATCAAGGTTTTTATGAAAAAGGAATCGCGTGTCAATTAGAAGCCTTAGAAAAATGTAAAGCGGGAAAAGATAAAATCGGGCAAGCCATTTTAAATGTCAATCTCGGTATCGTCTGGTCTGAAAAAGGTGATATCGAAGTGGCATTGCCTTATTTTGAAAGCGGCTTAGCTTTGGCGGAATTTTTGGGCAATAAACAATTAACTTCTATCGCACTCGGTTGTTTGGGAAATATTTGGCGATTGAAAAATGATTTTACAAAATCATTAGAGTATTTGGAAAAAGACAAACGGATGTGTACCGAATTAGGCGACAAACAGGGCTTGAGCATCGTGCATGAACTTTTAGGGCGTTGGTTTTTATCTCAAAGTTTCGCGGAAAAAGCACTTGCGGCATTTGAAATGAGTTTAACGCTGTGTCGCCAACTGAATTACCGGAAAGGTATTTCTAAAGCATGGCTCGGTATCGGCGAAGCACAAACGCAACTCAATTTATTTGAGCCGGCATTAGCGTCGTTTCATAAAGCCTGCGATGAAGCAGATGCTATTAATAATCAACTCATTAAAGGTTATACGCTGGTAGCAAAAAGCGTTTTGTTCAGAAAATTTGGCAGAACCGATCTCTTTGAAAATTTATTAAGTCTTTTAACACCGATAGCAGAAAAATTAGGGAACGCACCTTTGACGCAACAAACGAATGATTTTAGAAAAATTGTGGGAGAAGGGATAAAGGTTTAGATTGTTTTTTTTATTTGAAAGAATGAACTCGTATTACAAGCGGGGCTTTTAGCGATTTATAGTAGTAAGAAGGTGTGCGAGCAGAAATTTCATAAAATAATGATAATCAATATTTTAAAATGGTTTTTAAAATAAAAAATAAGTAAAAAATATAATACCTAATTCCCTTTTAACGGAAATTTGGAAATGACTTTAAAATGACAATAATTAATAAAAAAAATAAGACCTTTGCAAAATTAAAAAGAGGCTAATAAATATACTGATTTTCCTAATAGGTTTTTGCTACGTGGCTTCGGCTTTGGAGTTAGACAGCCAAGAGTATGCAAAAAACTATCAGAACGAAAATCATGTGTATACTGCCCACAAAAAATCAAACTTTGATTTCGCTTCCCCTATTGATATTCCTGCGGAACTACCGTTTATTTATGTAGAATATCGGGTTTGTCAAGACATTCCTTTTTTGACTATTCTACCCATTTCTTTTTTTGATCCAAAGCCACCCGATAAAATTTACCTTCGGCTTAGGGTGCTTCGCATTTAAAATTTTGAGATTTTCAATTTAATTCATTCCCATTCCGATACGTCTCGGAAATGGGCTTAATTGTTTATTTCAAAATTTAAAAAATATTTTATTATGGAAAATTTTCCATTTCTTCAATTATCTGCTTACATAGGATTAGTTGCAACAGGGCTTTTAACTTTAAACATCCTATTTGGCATGATGCTCGGTACAGCTTATAAAAAGCATAGCTATTGGACACAGTTGCCTAACACTATCAAACAAATAAATGTTTATAATCTACATAACTGGACAGCTTACATTGCTTTACTATTGGTGCTTTTGCATCCAATTCTTTTGATCTTTGACCCGGCCACTAAATTCAAATTCATTGATATTATTTTTCCAATAAATGCACCTCATCAAAAATTATTTGTTGCATTTGGAACACTTTCAATGTTTGCAATTATCACTGTCGTTATCACCACTCAAAAAGTAGTGAAGAAGAAAATGAGTTTCCGAACATGGAAAAATATTCATCTCATTTCTTATTGTACAGCATTATTGTTCGTTATTCATGGAATTGTAATGGACCCTGAACTTAAAGACAGGCCTTTAGACATATTCGATGCTGAAAAAATTTTATCAGAGTTGTGTTTATTTATTTTAATTCTCGCAACAATTTTTCGCATTCGCTATGAAATTAAAATCTGAAGTAGTGTTAAGAAGTTTCATTCCCTAACAATTGCTGATGTTACGGAAGAAACGAATGATGCGAAAACTTTTGTCTTTGAGATTGCTGATAAGCTGAAAAAATATTTTACATACATACCGGGACAATTTATTATTATCAAAATAGTGATTAATAATAAGGAATATAAAAGGTCTTATTCTCTATCAAGCAGCCCTTACACCAACGAAAAATTTCAAATTACCGTTAAGCGTATTCAAAACGGAATTGTATCAAATTATCTGAATGATAGATTGAAAAAGGATGATGAAATAATAGTGTTTCC
>JAYTNA010000639.1:0-1188 GCA_043748865.1 Saprospiraceae bacterium | reverse complement strand
ACACAAAGGTTCTCACAAAGTTCACAAAGAAAACTTCATAAATGTGCTTAAATAAATCCTTTAAACAAAAATTATTACGAATGAAGCATTGTTTGTTTCAATTCGTAATTTGTAATTTGTAATTATTAAGAATAGTTTTTACTTCCGTGCGGCAACTGCCACAACCTTTATCGGCACCGGTGGTGTCGCACAATTTTTCAAATTGTGTGCAACCGGTTTCGATCGCTTTTTCTAAATTTCCTGCACCGATACCATTACACGAGCAGACTAATTTTCCGATAACGGGTTCCACTTTACCGCTGCTGCGCAAAAGTTGTAAACGTTTTTCTGAAAGTTCAATACCGTTTTCAATTAAATTTTTAAATTCAACAAACTCACTTTTGTCGCCAATGAGAATGGCTCCGACCAATTTATCATTATGAATTAAACACTTTTTATAATAGCGTTTAGCTTTATCTACAAAAATAACTTCTTCAAAATTTGCATCCTCTTGCGGTGTTTCAATCCTTCCGAGTGAACACAGTTGTAAGCCTTCCATTTTCAAAATATTCATCGAAAGAGAACCGTTGTATGGTTTCGCTGCATCGCCGGCAAGAAATCGCGCCGCAACTGCTGCTTGTTGTTCAGCCGCTGTCGTAATGCCCCACATTTGTCCGCGCCATTCCGCAATTTCACCGAGTGCGAAAATGTTAGGGTCGTTGGTTTGCAAATAATCATTGACGATAACGCCGCGATTACAAGACAAACCCGCAGCACGCGCCAGTTCACCGTTAGGAATTGTACCGACAGCATAAACGATGGCATCACATTCAATTTTTCGCCCACTGCGCAAGCGCACAGCTTCTACTTTTTCGCGCCCGAAAAAAGTTTGAACTTCGTCGTTCATAAAAATTTCGATGCCGCGTTCTTTAATTTCTTCCAACAAAAGTTGGCTGCCGAGAATATCTAATTGCCTGTCCATCAAACGAGAAATACGTTGTACAACTGTTACAGTCATACCCATTTCGCGCAACGATGCTGCCATTTCTAAACCTAATAAACCGCCGCCGACAACAACAATTGATTTTGGATTTTGGGTTTTGGATTTTAGATTGTCGGATTCAAAAAAATTTGTAGAGACGCGATGCTTCGCGTCTCCGGCAGAAAGATGTATTACGCTTCCGGAGACGCGAGGCATCGCGTCTCTAC
>JAYTNA010000638.1:0-3777 GCA_043748865.1 Saprospiraceae bacterium | reverse complement strand
GTTAAACTCGCCTAACAAATTAAAGCTGCCCCAACGACTTTCGCTCGCCGGAATCGGTGTGTTTTTTAACCACGAGCCGTTGGCATAAGCATTAAAATCATCTTGCGGTCGCACACTTAAATCCATATTCGCCGGATCAATAAATTTGCGTTGACCGGCGGGTGTAATGATGTTTTTTCCGTTATCCGCAGTGCTTGTTGTCGTACTCATTTTATGCGAACAGGAAAAAATTAAAAAAAGAAAACAGGTAAGACTAATTAATGTCAGGTTTTTTTTCATTGGAAAAATTGATTTATTAAAATAAAAAAGCGCATTAAAAAATTTGTTTTAACGCGCCGTAAAATTATAAATAAAATTGTATTTTTCAGAAACGATTTAACTTTTCTTTTTACAAACATTGCTACATGTATTATTCTGAACTATACTTCTCATCTTTATTTAAAGATTCATTTTTAACTTAAATTTAATTTTTAAATTATAGAAGATTATTTAAAAGTTGCGTATAATGTAAAAGTTAGTTTATTCAGAAATAAATAAAAGAAAAACATTTGAATTTTTTGTCATAAAATGCATTTGCAAGTAACATTTTAAATATTTGTTCAACAATAATTAAATACTGCACCACTGCACAAAATTTCACTGCTTAAATAGCTGGAAAATTGAAAATAAGTGAAGTGTAAAATAAATCTGAACCGATGATGATTTTTTTAATAATTATCAAATATAAATACCTTACTCATGAAATATATTCTTAGTCTTAATTTTCTATTTTTATTTTCTTATTTGTTTTCCCAGACTGAACCTACTATTGGTGTTTGTGCCGGTGGCTCATTTGTAATATGTTTGCACGACAGCACCTATGAACTATGTACACGAATAAATGTATCAAACCCGCGTCCTATTGACTCATTTGTTATTAAATGGTCAACTGACGGTCCTAGCAAAACCATAATAGGCTCAAACAAACCGCCGGATCAACGTTTTATCTATAATTTCAGTAGTTTTTATAATAGTAGTTGCGATATTATCGATAAAGATGTAAGCGTAACTTTATTTACGTACTATCCGGACACGCCGCGAGCAAATAATAGCTTCCTTATCACATTTCAAAAACCGCCTCGTCCGTCTTTTAATATTGGTGGAAAATTTTGCGTAGGTGAAACTATCTTTTTTACAAATGTTCCTTGTCCTTCGAATGTTAAAGTAAAAGAGTGGAATTACGGCGATGGCATTACAGATAAAATAGGGACTCATGTATATACTAAAGCCGGGAGTTATGAAGTTACAATGACGGCAGGGAATCAATGTGAAAGTGCGATAGCAAAACAAACAATTAATATTGTCGGCTTACCCACTGCCATAGCTGATATAAACTCAGGGGCGACTATATACCTCGATACTTTTGAAGTCTGCCTTAATAATACCGGAACTGTTGAATTAGATGGTTCAAAGTCTTTAAACGCCAATTCTTATGTATGGAAAAGCACAACTTCACCCTCCACAGGTTGGAATTGGATAACTCGGAATGATACAATTAAGCCACGCCTTAATTTTACAGGAGAAGGTATTTACAAAATTAGTCTGACAACTGATAATCTTTGCAATAAACAAGCGACAACAAATGTATTTTTTCGCGTAATACCCACTTTAACGTTGCCCAAACAAAATGACACTTGCTATACTTTTAAATACATCATTAGAAACCCCGTTTACAGAGCTACTTATGAATACTTTTTTAATGGTGTATCGCAAGGGTATTTTTCTCCTTTCTTAGGTTTTACAACTCAAATCGGTGAAAACGTTGTAGTAGCACGAAGTGGCGGCAACTGTTTGCAAGAAATTCGAGATACATTCAATGTAGAATTGGCAAAAAAAATTAAATTTACTTTACCTACAAAAGATACAATTGTTTGCCCCAAAACCGGTTTCATACCTGTTATGTTTTCGGGTGGCACCCCATCTAATAACCTCATTCAACAAGGAAATAATTATTTTTTCGATACAAATACGGCAAAGCCCGGTAGTACAAATGTCATAATCATTAAAGGAACATGCGGTGTTAGTGATACAGTCGCTATTAAAGTCCGTGATACAATATCTGTACGATTAAATAATATCAATTCAATTTGTCAAGGTGCGACTTATATACCAACACCGATAATACAGACCGGTATTTACGCGCTCAACGGGCAACCGTTTCAAGGGTCAATTCGAATAGATTCAGTTGGAGACTATGAAGTAACGCTCGTTGTGACGGATTCTTGTAAGAGCAATACTTTGCGTCAAAAATTTAGTGTAATCGGTTTGCCGACTGCCGTTGTTGAAGTAAATTCCGGTGCAACTTTAATTCGTGATACTTTTGAAGTGTGTTTGACTAAAACCGGAATTGTCGAGTTAAATGCTTCTAAATCATTAAATACCAATTTGTATTCATGGGCAGTTAATCGGACGACAGGTTGGAATTGGCTTACGCGCACTGACATTTCACGTCAAATTATGTTTACACAAGAAGGCGTATATAATGTAACTTTAACAACTAATAGTTCGTGCAATAAACCGGCAACAAGTAATTTAGTTTTTCGCGTGATTCCAATTTTAAACTTACCCATACAAAAAGACACTTGTCGTTCTTTTACTTATAGTATTAAAAATCCTGTAACAGGGGCTATGTATGAATATTTTTTCAATGGAATATATCAAGGTTTTTTTTCACCGGTCAGTGGTTTTACTGCTAATATAGGAAGTTATGTTATTGTTGCGCGTATTGGAGGCAATTGCGTACAAGAATTTAGAGATACATTTAAAGTAGCACCTGCAACAGTAATCAAATTCACTTTACCAATGAATGATACACTTGTTTGCCCAAAATCCGGTTTAATACCTGTTGCGTTTTCAGGCGGTACGCCATCTAATAACCTCATTCGTCAAGGTAATAATTATTTTTTCAATACCAATACGGCACAGCCCGGCAGTGCAAATCTTATCAGTATAACGGGTGCCTGTGGTGTCGGCGATAAGATTATTATTAAAGTGCGTGATACAATACCTGTGCAACTTGATAATATAAATTCGCGCTGCCAAGGCTTTACTTACAAACCAACGCCAATCGTACCAACAGGTATTTATACAATCAATGGACAATCGTTTCGAGACTCTATTCGTATTGATTCCGTTGGAGATTATGAAGTTATGCTCGTTGTAACTGATTCTTGTAATAGTGATACCTTGCGACGTAAATTTAATATCTCCGGTGTGGCTTCAATTCAGATGTTTTCTCGAGATACTGTCACTTGCTTTCAAGGTGATAAAATTATACTTCGTGCAAACCCGTTATCCGGCAAATGGTCGGGCAAAGGTGTATCAGAAAATATTTTTGATCCCAAAGTTGCAGGGACAGGTGCGCAAGTTTTGATATTTTCGGCAGGTTTGGGAGAATGTGCTAATACTAAAAGCATTAATATTAAAATCGGTGGCTTATCGAATATTGATGCGGGAAAGGATATTATTTTATGTAATTCTCAACAAGTACCACCTTTTAAATTACCAACAGGGCAACCCGTCGGCGGTGTTTTTAGGCTAAATAATACTTTAGGTCAAATAATAACACAGATAGATCCTGCGTCATTTCCCGCATTTGCAAAAGTTTTTTATGTTGTTCAAGATACACTGTGTACAAGCTATGATTCTCTGACAGTTACAATCAATAGCATATCCACTGCTGAGTTTGTTGCACCTGTAATGGCATGTGTGGGTTTACCGATTAAATTATCTGTCATT